>CAYHCN010000271.1:0-3261 GCA_964354945.1 uncultured Eubacteriales bacterium | reverse complement strand
AGGTGATTGCGGGGCTGTTCGGCCTGTCCACTACCCCGAACCAGCTGTGGGTCGCCATCCACTCCCTGACCGCCGACACGACCATCGCTCTCCTGCTCGCTCACTTCGCGCTGCACTGGCGCTGGGTGATGTCGGTCGCGTTCCGTCTCGTCCCCTCCGAGAAGCCCGCGCCCGCGGCGGCGGCGCGCGTTCTCGCTCCCGCGCGCGTGGCATCGGCCGCGCGGGTGCCCGGAGCCGCGCCCGCTCCGACCGCCCAGCCCGTCCGGACCCGATAGTTGGAGGACCTCATGGACCGCACACTCAAGAACACCATCGCCGTACTCGTACTCACGGCGTTCACCGCGCTCGCGATCTTCGGGACCGTCCAGGTCACGGCCCGGGTCACCGGGATCGATGCGGCGTCCTCGGCATCAGCGTCGGCGATCGACGCGACGTACTCGGATCAGTCGGGCCAGTACGGCTACAGCCAGAACAGCTCGTCGCAGAGCAACTCGGGGCAGACACTGACCTGCCCCGCAACGGGGTGCACCGCCTCGTACTGTCACGCGAGCCGCTAGGCGTCCAAGAAACGCCTGCAGCCCCGTGCCTGCGATTACGAGGGTGTAGCCGCCTCGCAACGGATGCGGAAACTCCGCCCGGAAGACTGGAAGTCAAGACGAGGACGCCTGGTCCTCGCGACACGAAACGACAGGAGAGATCGATGAAGAACAGAAAGCCATTCGGCTTCGTCGCCGCCGGCTTGATCGCCGGTCTGGTGCTGGGTTCGATCGGGATCGCCGGCGCGGCCACGGTTGCGTCGAAGTCAACGACGGCATCGGCCGACAGCACGGCGAGCGGTCAGCCGAGCGGCCGCGGGTTCGACGGCCCCGGCGGCCCCGGCGGCCATGGAGGTCACGGGCGTGACGGCGCCCCGCGCGGTGGTGGAGTCCTCGGCGAGGCACTGGCCGCGCTGACCAAGACCGACGTGCAGACGATCATGACCAAGCGTGCCGCGGGCACGAGCTTCGCCGCTCAAGCGAAGTCCGCCGGCGTGTCGAATGACGCGCTGATCGCCAAGGCGACCGCCCTCGTGAAGGCCGACCTGGACGCCGCCGTGAAGGCGGGCACGATGACCTCGGCACAGAGGACCGCGGAGCTGAAGACCCTGAAGGCTCACCTCACCGAGGAGCTCACCGAGACCCACGCCATCGGCGGCCCGGGTGGCCATGGTGGACGTGACGGTCATGGCGCGATGCGTGGCGGCGGCGTGCTCGGCGAGGCACTGGCCGCGCTGACCAAGACCGACGTGCAGACGATCATGACCAAGCGTGCCGCGGGCACGAGCTTCGCCGCTCAAGCGAAGTCCGCCGGCGTGTCGAATGACGCGCTGATCGCCAAGGCGACCGCCCTCGTGAAGGCCGACCTGGACGCCGCCGTGAAGGCGGGCACGATGACCTCGGCACAGAGGACCGCGGAGCTGAAGACCCTGAAGGCTCACCTCACCGAGGAGCTCACCGAGACCCACGCCATCGGTGGCCCGGGCGGCCGGGGCCCTGGCGCTCCGGACAGCAGCCCGAACGGCAGCACCGGCAGCGGCACGACGACCCCGAGTGATTCCAGCACGACGAGCGACTCGACGACGAGCCTCTAAGCCCCTCCCCCGTGCCGCTTGAGCGGCACTGTCAACCCGGACGCCCGTCCCTGCAGCAGGGGCGGGCGTCTTCTCCTTGCGGAAGGCAGAGTATCTGGGGACCCGGGATGCGGTGAGAACGCACGGCTCAAGAGGGGGTGGCAGAAACCCTAGGATTCATAGGAGCGATCGCTCCCATGATCGCTAGGACTCGGACCACGGGCATCTGCAGCCCCCGGCCCGGACTGCGACAGCGGCGCACCGCAGTGCCGGTGCACAGCGCGGCGCTACGCGGGGTCCGGCGTCACGACCCCTTCGCCACTCAGCAGCGGACGCCGGACGTCGCGCACCTCGCGCCCCGCCTCAAGTGGCTGCGCAAGGTCGAGCATCTCGGCCTCCGGCGTCGGCATCCCCAGGAAGAAGCCCTGGCCGTAGTGCACGCCGTACTCCCGCAGCAGCTCGAGCGTCTCGGCATCCTCGATGAACTCGGCGGTCGAAACGATGCCGAAGCCCTTTGAGAGCTCGACGATCGCTCGCACGATGTGCTGGTCCTTGCGGCTCTCGCGGAGACTCTTCACGAATCCCCCGTCGATCTTCACGCAGTCGACGGGCAGGTTGTTCAGGTAGTAGATGGACGAGTACCCCGAGCCGAAGTCGTCGAGCGCGACGCGGCACCCGATGCGCTTCAGCGCCTCGACGAACGTCCGCGCGCGGGACACGTCCTCCACGGCGGCGGTCTCGGTGATCTCGATGCCGAACCGCGACGGATCGACGCCCGTGCGCGTCAGCTCGTCGCTGATGAGCTCGAGCAGCCCCGGATCCGAGAACGCGCGTCCGGACACATTGACGTCGAGACGAGTGGTCGGGCCCAAGGGGTTCTGCAGGGCGAGCAGGTCGATGGCGTGCTGGACCATCCACCGGTCGATCTGGGGGATGAGACCGACCCGCTCGGCGACGGGCAGGAACAGGTCAGGCGCGATGATCGAACCGTCGTCGGCTTCCATACGGACAAGCAGTTCGTAGCGATCCACATCGCCGGTCGCCAGATCCACGATCGGCTGCGCGTGCACCACGAACCGGTTCTCGCGCAGCGCGTGCTCGATAGCCATGACCCACGTCAGCCGAGAGCGCATCTGTGCGTCCCACTGCTCGTCGGGCCGGTAGAAGCAGGAGCGGTTCCGCCCCTCCTCCTTGGCGTGGTACATCGCGAGGTCGGCGCGCGTCAGCAGCTCCTCGGCGGTCTGCCCGTGGTCGGGGTACACGACGACGCCCACCGACGGCGTCACCCGAATGTCCTTGCCGTCCACCTTGAACACGGTCTGCCGGATGCGCTCGACGAGCCGCTCGGCGAGACACTCGGCATCGAACGCGGTCGCATCGGAATCGAGGATGCCGAACTCGTCCCCGCCGAGACGCGCCACCGTGTTGCCGGAGCGCGTGGCCTGCTGAACGGCGGCCCCCACGCCGACGATGATGTCGTCACCCACGCGATGGCCGAGGCTGTCGTTGATCTCCTTGAAGTGGTCGATGTCGAGCCACACCACCGCACCGCTGCGCCCGCTGCGGCGCGAGCGCTCCAGCTCCTGGCGGAGTTCGCTCTCGAACCAGCGGCGGTTGTGAAGCCCGGTGAGCGAGTCGTGGTTCGCAAGGTG
>CAYHCN010000270.1:0-3274 GCA_964354945.1 uncultured Eubacteriales bacterium | reverse complement strand
GAGCAGCGTGTTGGAGATGGTCGCCGAGACCGACACTGCTGGTGCGGCTGCGGCTGTCGCGGGTTGGGCAAGTGGCTGAGCGAGCGGGATAGCGACTATGGCGGCTGAGAGGAACAACCTGAGGAGCCGTTGGGCCGCTCCACGGAAACGCGCGCCCGCTCCAGCCATCCGACCGCCCCTTCGATCGCGGATACCCCTCGGTCGCCCCTCGCGTCGAAACAGTCCCGGTCCGCGGCTCTCCCCAGAGCATGGGTTCACGGGACGAACGATGCGACGCAGATTGGAGCCTCACTCACTATAGTGTCTCTGGGCGGGGGAGGGAGACCGTTCGGCCGAACGATTGCGCCTCTTGCCGAGATGAAACGGAGCTGCGCAATGCGTGAAGTAGTTGCTGCCGCACTCGAAGCGGCACGCGATGCCGGTGCCGACTATGCGGACGCCCGCGTGGTCGAAGCGAGACACGAGCAGATCTCGGTAGCCAACGGGCGCCTCGACGCCCTCGAGCAGAGTGATAGCGCAGGGGTCGGCGTCCGCGTCCTTGTCGAGGGCGCATGGGGCTTCGCGAGCATCAACGACCGTGGGCCGGACGCGGCAGCGAGCATCGCGAGGGACGCCGTGGCGATCGGCAGGGCGAGCGGCCGGGTCAGCGGGCAACGCGTAGAGCTCTCGCCGCTCGGACCGCAGCGCGGAAGCTGGTGCGGGCCGTGCGCGAACGATCCGTTCTCGGTGCCCCTGCAGGACAAGCTCCAGATGCTCACGTCGACCGACGAGGCACTTCGCTCTCAGGAGAAGGTCGACATCACCGAGGTCCACTACGGCGCGCACGCGTTCCACAAGTGGTTCGGGTCCACGGAGGGCTCGCTCGTCGAGC
Organism: uncultured Eubacteriales bacterium; assembly: GCA_964354945.1. Taxonomy (GTDB): domain Bacteria; phylum Actinomycetota; class Coriobacteriia; order Anaerosomatales; family CAVXGS01; genus CAVXGS01. Next base: position 2,403 of record CAYHCN010000270.1, on the reverse strand, counting down.
AGGAATGGACCGAGGTCGGCGCCGGAGCCGCAGCATTCGTCGTCGGTGAAGGCGAGGTGCTCACGAGGTCGTATCCCAACAGCCACGGAGGCGCGTGGCAGCAGGGCGGCTGGGAGTACATCGAATCGCTCGACCTCCCGGGCAACGCGTCGCGAACCGCCGAGCAGGCCGTCGCCCTGCTCTCGGCCGGCGAGTGCCCCAGCGGGCACTACGACCTCATCATCGACGCCAGCCAGCTCGCGCTACAGGTCCACGAATCCGTGGGACATCCGACCGAGCTCGACCGCGTGCTCGGCGAGGAAGCGGCCTTCGCGGGAACGTCATGGGTCGGCTTGGCGGATCTGGGAAGCCTCCGCTACGGCTCGGAGCACATGATCGTCAGCGCCGACTCCACGATCCCGGCGTCGCTCGGCTCGTTCGGGTGGGACGACGAGGGGGTTCCAGCTCAGCGCGAACTCATCGTCGACCGCGGCATCCTCACCGGATTCCTGTCCTCCCGAGAAACGGCGCCGACGATCGGCCGAACGAGCAATGCGTGCATGCGCGCGGACGGGTGGAACCGGATCCCCCTGGTGCGCATGACGACGGTCTCGCTCGAGCCGGGGGAATGGTCGCTCGACGACCTCATCGCCGACACCGAGCGCGGCCTGTATGTCGAGACGAACAACTCGTGGTCGATCGACGATCGCCGCCTCAACTTCCAGTTCGCGTGCGAGATCGGTTGGCTCGTCGAGAACGGCGAGTTGACCCGGATGGTGAAGCGGCCCAACTACACGGGGATCACGCCGCAGTTCTGGGCCTCGCTCGATGCCGTGTGCTCGAAGGACCACTGGGCGGTCCACGGCCTCCCCAACTGTGGCAAGGGCGAGCCCATGCAGGTCGCTCACGTCGCACACGGAGCATCACCCGCACGATTCCGGAACGTCCAGGTGGGGGTGGGCCGATGATCACCGCCAGTCAAGCGTCCGAGATCGCGCGTCGCGCCGTCTCCCTCGTCGCGGCGGATGAGGCCGAGGCGGTCGTCGTCGCCGAGAACAGCGCTCTCACGCGCTTCGCCAACAACCGGATCAACCAGAACGTCGCCGAGCAGAACGCGTCGGTGAGCATCCGCGCGATCCTCGGGACCCGGATCGGCGTCGCGTCCACGAACCGCTTGGACGACGAGTCGTTGCGCAAGACCGCACAGGCAGCCGTCGACGCGGCGTCATGCGCGGTCCCCGACGAGTCGTTCCCCGGGCTGCCGGAGCCCGCAGCCGACGCTCCGGCGCCTCCCGACCGTACCCACCCCGCGACCATCGCCTTCGGCGCCGAGGAGCGTGCGGGGGCCGTCGGGAAGATCGTTGCGGCCTCGGCGTGTCGCGACCTCAGCGCCGCGGGCACCGTGAAGGCCGCGCAGCACGTCCTCGCCGTCGCGAACTCCAAGGACATCGATGCGGCGATGGCCCTCTCGGGCGTGGGATCGACGGTGCTTTCGAGCGGGCCCGAGGGCAACACGGGCTGGGCATCGTTCGTTGGGCTCGATGCCGCCGACCTCGACGCAGCCGCCCTCGGCACGCAGGCCGCGTCGATCGCCCTGCGTGCCGAGGGCGCCGGCGACCTCGAACCCGGGCGCTACGCCGTCGTGCTCGCGCCCGAGGCGGTCTCGGACATCCTCGACTTCCTGGGTTGGACTGGATGCTCGGCGAAGGGGGTCGATGAGGGACGCTCGTTCATGAGCGGACGGCTTGGCGAGAAGCTCTTCCACGAGTCGATCACCATCGTGGACGACGGCCGTGGCGATCACGCCATGGGGTACGCATTCGATTTCGAGGGCGTGGCGAGGCAACGGGTGACGCTCGTCGACCGCGGTGTGCTCGTGCAGCCCGTCACCGATTCGTACTGGGCGGCCAAGACCGGTCGTCCGAATACCGGACACGCCCTGCCCGCGCCGAACTCGTATGGACCGCTGCCGCTCAACCTCGAGCTCGCGCCGGGGGACGCGACGTTGGAGCACCTGATCGGCAGCGTCGGGCGCGGCGTGTACGTGACACGGTTCCACTACGTCAACGTCGAGGATCCCATCTCGGTGACGCTCACGGGAATGACGCGGGACGGCACGTTCCTCATCGAGAACGGCGCGCTCACCAGGCCGCTGCGCAACCTTCGGTTCACGCAAAGCGCTGTCGATGCCCTCGCCGACTGCCGAGGCATCACCCGCGATAGGCGCTTCGTCGGAACCGACGAGGCGGCGACGCTGGTGCCCGGCTTGCTCCTCGGCGGCTTTGCGTTCACCGGGCAGACCGCCTAGCCGAGACTCCGAGCCACCTGGTCAATAGGCCGAGCCCCGGCGGAGTGTATACGCCGGGGCCCAGGGGAGCGGGTACGGCTCCGTTCGTGGAGGGGCGCCAACGTTCGGACCCGTGC
>CAYHCN010000269.1:0-3278 GCA_964354945.1 uncultured Eubacteriales bacterium | reverse complement strand
GTGGTGTAGAGGCCGGTGATCGGGGGCAGCCCGGCCAGCTGCGCGTAGGCCATGCCCTGCGGGACCAGCAGGCCCGCAAGGACGAGCCCGGCGACGAGGTCGGCGACCAGCCACTCGCGCCGGTAGGTGCGTGCGGATCGCACTCCGGGCACCCGATTCGAGATCGCGGCAAGGACCCCTCCGCGGCCTCGCGGCGGCCTGCCGGCGGGTGGAGCGTCAGGAGGCGAAGCATCGCGCCTGGAGTCCATCTGTCCTACCTTCCCCTGTCACAGTATGCGATGCTCGCTAGGTAACTTCTCCCACTTCAGGGTAGGACGTCTACATGACCGATTCACCGCGCCCCGTTACAGACGCCGCCGCAACGGTCAGAGCCGCGCTGGACGCGAGACTCGCCGCACGCGATCGAGCCGGCGCCGTCTCCACTGCACTGGATGCGGTACGCGACGGGAGCATCGAAATCGGGGACCTGTACACGAGGGTTCTCGGGCCGCTGCTTGTCGACACCGGCGCCGCATGGCAACAGGGCGTCGAGCGGGTGTGGGAGGAACACTTCGCGAGCGCGACGGTGCGCACGATCGTCGAGGCGCTGTACCCCGAGGTGGTCCGCGCTCACGACGAGGTCGCGTGCGATGGAAGACGCGTGCTACTGGCGTGCCCGTCGGGCGAGCAGCACGACCTCGGTCTGCGCATGGTTGCCGACCGTTTCGCTCTTGCCGGCTGGGACGTGGACTACCTCGGAGCCGACACGCCCACAGAAGAGATCGTCGACGCCGCCCAGACACTCGACTCGGACCTCGTCGTGCTGTCCGCCTCCACGCACTTCAACCGCGTCCTGCTAAGGACCGTCGTCGATGAGGTCCAGCGCCGGCTCCCCGGTGTGAGGCTCGCTGTCGGTGGAGCTGCGTTCGCGTCCGACGCCGACTCCTACCGCGGGCTACTGCTCGATGAGTCCGCTTTCGGCCTGCCTGGCTGCCGGCTCCCCGAGGGGGCCTAGTCGATGCTGTCGCTGCGCGTCGCGGCCCGCTTCCTCCGCAAGAGCCCGGTTCAATCCGCTCTGATCATCCTCGGGATCGCGGTGGGTATCGCGACGATGGTCTTCGTCGGCTCGCTCATCCAGTCACTGCAGGCGAACCTCGTCGATCAGACCATCGGCACGGGCCCGCAGATCACCCTCCAAGCGTTCAAGACCGGCGACCCCGTCGTGTACAGCCCGCGCATGAAGAAGCTGATCGCGACCGACCCCCGTGTGAAGCCCGGCGCTGTGGCGGCCGTCAGAGTGGTCTCGGCGCTGTGGAGCGACGGCACCGACTCCGCGCCGCTCAACTGCATCGGCGCGACCATCGAGAGCATTAACGGTATCTACAAGCTCGACACCCTGAAGGGCAAGCAGTTCCAGGGCAAGGAATCGCTCGGGCTGAACGACATCCTCCTGGGCAAGGACTTCGCCGACAAGTACGGCATCAGGGTAGGCGACTCGATCACGCTGATCTTCCAGGGCGCGAGTAGCGCGACGTTCAACGTGACCGGCATCTACGACCTGGGGTCTGCGGCGTTCAACGAACGCAACGCCTTCGTGAACGAGAGCGTGCCCCAGACCCTCCTGGGGTGGCGCAGCGACGAGTACACCGCGGTCTACGTTCAGGTGAACGAGCCGTTCAAGGCCGGAATCACCGCGCTGCAGTGGCGGACCCAGCTCGACGACGTGGACGTGATCGACTGGCAGGCCCAGAACGCGAACCTGCTCTCGGCGCTGCAGAGCCAGTCGCTGTCCTCGTACATGATCCAGGCCTTCGTGCTGGTCGCGGTCGCGTTGGGCATCGCGTCCACGCTGGCGATCTCCGCCGTTCAGAAGACTCGACAGATCGGCATCCTGAAGGCGATGGGCCTTTCGGACAGGCGAAGCGGCCTGGTGTTCTTCTTCGAGGCACTCATCCTCGGCGGGCTTGGGTCGCTGCTCGGAATCGGCATGGCGTTCTTCTTCATTTGGGGCTTCTCGTTCGCTCCCACGCCGTTCTCCGTGGTGGCACAGCCCGGCTACGTGCTGTTCTCCGCGGCGATCGGGGTGGGCGTCGCGCTGCTGTCCTCAGTGGTCCCCATCCGCCGGACGTCCAAGCTCGACCCGATCGAGGTGATCCAGGGTGGGTGACGGCGTGCTGCTGAGAGTCGACGGTCTCGACAAGGTCTACGGCAAGGGCGAAGCGGCGACCCACGCGCTGAGCGGCGTCTCGTTCGAGTTCGGCGAGGGCGAGTTCGGGGCGATCATCGGCCAGTCCGGCTCGGGCAAGTCGACGATGCTCAACCAGCTCGGACTGCTCGACACCCCGAGTGCCGGCACGATCGAATACCGGGGCACCGACGTAAGCACACTGGGTAAGCCGGAGCGCGCAAAGCTACGCAACGACCTCATCGGCTTCGTATTCCAGTTCCACTACCTGCTGCCGGAGTTCTCGGTCATCGACAACGTGCTGATGCCCTCGGCGATCGCCGGCCCCGTGGATGAGGAGCTTCGGAAGCGGGCGGTAGAAAACCTCGTGTCGCTCGGGCTCGAGGGCCTCGCGGACAAGAACGCGAACGACCTGTCGGGCGGACAGAAGCAGCGCGTGGCCATCGCTCGCTCGCTGATGAACCAGCCCGCGCTGATCCTCGCCGACGAGCCGACCGGCAACCTCGACACCGTGAACACCCAGCAGGTCTACGACCTGTTCCGCAAGATCAACGAGGAGCGCGGCACGGCGTTCCTGATCGTCACTCACGATCGCAACGTCGCCCAGCGCGCGGACCGGATCCTGGAGGTCTCGGACGGCATGCTCGTCCAGGACGTGCGCAACCAGTACACCCAGCGCGCCGGTGCGCAGACCGCACCGCGCTAGCGGGTGCTCGCGAGGTACATCGTGACGGCGGTGCTCAGCGCGAGCGTGGCGACGATCGCGACGATCGCCCACATCGCGAAGCGGATGATCGGCACCGGGGAGGCCTTGGCGACCGCGTGCGCGTTGGGTAGCTGCGCGTAGACGGTCTCGGGATGCGCGGTCGGGTGCGTGGTGCGCACGAGAACCGGCCGAAGACCCATCGCCAGCACAGAGTTCTCGGCGTCACCCGCCAGTGCGCCGACAAGGTCCGGCAGCTGAGTGACGAGGCCTTTGGGTGGTTTCCGGCCGTTCGAGATCAGCACGCTCACCGTGGATCCGGGCTGGACCTTCTGTCCGGGTTCGGGGTACTGAAGTGCCACCTTGTTGCCCGCGATGCCCGGCGCATACGTGGGTGACGCCTGGAGCACG
>CAYHCN010000268.1:0-3292 GCA_964354945.1 uncultured Eubacteriales bacterium | reverse complement strand
CTCGGCGGCGAGCGCGGTCGCCTCGGCATACCTGGCGGCGGCCAGGGTCATCGCGGGAACGATGTCTGCGCGGGTGAAAGGCTTCACGACGTAGGCCATCGCGCCGGCTTCGCTCGCCTGGGCAACGTAGGTGGCCTGCGAGAAGGCGGTGACCATGACGACCGGGGCGATGTGATCGGCAGTGATGCCCTCGGCGGCCTCGATGCCCGAGATGCCCGGCATGTTGATGTCCATGAACACGACGTCGGGGCGAAGCTCGGTCGCGAGTTGCATCGCTTCAGCGCCGTCGCGCGCCTCGCCGACAACCTCGTGGCCCTCCTCCTCGAGCATCTCGCGGAGGTCCATCCTGATGAGCGCCTCGTCCTCGGCGATCAGTATCCGCACCGGTTCCCCGTCCTTGTGGTGATGGTCGCTGTTGGCGGACCCCAGGGCGGAGGGCTCCCCCGTCCCCGCGGTTCTCGCGCGGCGTCAGACGCCAGTATCCGACAACGGCACTCGTACCGTCACGGTGGTGCCACGTCCCCCGGTGAACGATAGCGTTCCCCGCAAGTCGTCCTGCACGACGGTGCGAACGATCGCGAGGCCGAGGTTCGCCGAGGAATCCAGATCGAACCCGTTCGGCAGCCCGTTGCCGTCGTCGCGAACGGTGAGCACGAGCTCGTCTGCCACGCGTCTCATCGAGACGGTCACGGCGCCCTTGTCACGACCTGCGAAGCCGTGCTCGATGGCGTTGTGAACCAGTTCGGCGAGCGCGAGGGCAAGAGAGGTGGCCGTGTGGGCGTCGACTTCGCCAGTCGTGCCCTGAACCTTGACCTCGACCTGGGTGTCCTGCCCTGCGAGCCCCTCGCTCACCATGCCGACCACGGTCGCGGCGGCCTGCGCGAAATCCACGCGCTCCTCGTCGGAACCCGAGAGCAGCTCGTGCACGACCGCCATCGAGCTCACCCGTTCGGTGGCCTCTGCGAGGGCGCGACGCGCCTCGTCGGTCTCGCTCCGGCGTGCCTGCAATCGCAGTAGCGACGCGATGGTCTGCAGGTTGTTCTTCACTCGGTGGTGGACCTCGCGGATCGTCGCGTCCTTGACCTTGATCTCCTGCTCGCGACGACGGGCTTCAGTCACGTCCTCGACGAGCACGAGCGCACCCGCAGGCAGGCCGATGGTGCGGTAGCCGAGTACCCTGGCCCCTATCTCGACGTCGGCCGCTAGCCCGTCGCCGGGTCGAACCACCGGTTCCACCGCGACGGCCGCGCCAGGGAGTGCGGAGGACGCAAGACCGGTGATGGTGCCCTGAAGCCCCGCGAAACGCATGATGTTCACGGCATTCGGGCTGGCATAGGCGATATGCCCCGAAGGGCTGACACGAATCACGCCATCGCCGGCAACGCGAATCGTCGAGAAGGACTCGCCTGTGACAAGGTCGAGCAACGGGCTGCGCTGCAGCACGTCGAGGAGTTCCTCGGCGGCGTCCATGAACTCGGTCTCCATGCGACCGGGGGCCTCGGTCACGTTCATCGCGACGTCACGCACGATCACCGCGTAGGGCTTGGGTTGGCCGACCGGGTAGGCCGAGGTCGTGTAGGAGATGCCACGGGCGACGCGCCGACGCTCGCCGTACTGCTGCTCGCTCGCCTTGAGCGCCGCGTAGGCCTCGGGTTCGTCGTCTCGACGAAGGGTGCGGCCAACGCGAGAGGAAGCGATCGGGGCCATCGCGGTGGTGGGTCGGGCGTCGGCGATGATGGTCAGCGCGCCGTCGCTCTTCGCGACCGCCAATGCAATGTCGCAGTAGCCCATGTCGGCGACGAGCTGGAGGTTCGCGGCAACGTTGTACAGGTGAGCTGCCGCCTCGGCGGGCAGGCCCTTCGGTATGTTCGGGGTGGCTCCCACGAGGTCGAGTATACGCGCGCGGCGCGCGCGCCTTGTCCCGCTATACTTCCGATGCGGCCCAGTTGCCCGGGTGGCGGAATGGCAGACGCGGAGGTCTCAAAAACCTCTGGGGGAAACCTCGTGTGGGTTCGACTCCCACCCCGGGCACCACCATCTGCGCGCTCCGCAGCCGCCGGGGCCCACCGCGCTCACTCCACGTTCGCGATCTTCTCCCACCGGAGCTTCTCCTCCGGCACGGGCGGCTTCTCCTCGGCGGGATAGCCTATCGAGATGATGCATTCGACGCGCCAGACAGGCTCGAGCCCAAGGATCTCGCCAACGTGTTCCTCGGCAGGACGGCCGTCGGCGTTCTGGCGCCCCCGCATCTGGATCCAGCACGAGCCGAGGCCGAGGCTGGTGGCGGTGAGCTGGAGGATCGTCGCTGCGATGGAGCAGTCCTCGATCCAGCAGTCGGATACCGTGTCGTCTGCGCACACCGCGACCGCGAGCGCGGCGCCGGCGATCGGCTGGGCGTGCTGGGCCTTCGCCTGCGAGAGGGCGGCAAGCGTGTCGCGATCGGTCACGAACATGAAGTGCCACGGCTGGAGGTTGCGCGACGTGGGGGCGCGAAGTACGGCCTCCTTCATCTGAGCGATGATCTCGGGTTCGATGTCGCGTTGCTGGTAGCGCCGGATGCTGCGTCTGATGCGCACGTCATCGAGCATGGCCACTGCGCTCCTCGTTCCCTCGACCGCACCTGCCGCGCTCTACGGCTCGATGATCACCTTCACAGAGTCGGTCGCCGAGGCGACCATCTGGAACCCCTCGGAAGCGCGCTCGAGCGGCAGCCGGTGGGTCACGAAGTCGTCCACCCGCACACGACCCGTCGCGATGAGGTCCATCGCCATCGCGAGGTCCTCGGGGGCGGCCCCGTAGGCCGTACGCACGATGGTCTCTCGGCGCCACAGGTCGGCGATGGGCATCGGGAATGGCTCGCCGGGAGGCGGAGGCGCGAAGAACACGAAGGTCGCGCCGGGCTCCAGACACGCAAGGCCCTGGTCGATGGCCGACGGGGCACCGGTGCACAGCAGCACGAGGTCGGCGAGCCGCCCATCGTTCGCCCCACGGACGAGATCTTGCAGACGTTCCCCCGCCTCGATCGCGTCGAACACCTCGGTCGCACCGGCACGCGTGGCCCAGTCGAGCCGGTAGCCGTTCACGTCGGTGGCGAGCACGCGGCCCGCACCGAGCGCGACGGCGAGCCGGATGTGGAGCAGACCCGAGATGCCGGACCCGATCACCAGCACGGTCGAGCCGGGGACGACGCCTGCGCGGACCTGGGCGCGAACGACACAGCCGAGCGGCTCCACGAACGAACCCTGCTCGTAGGTCATCGAGTCGGGCATCGCGAGCACGCCGCGATCGGTCT
>CAYHCN010000267.1:0-3297 GCA_964354945.1 uncultured Eubacteriales bacterium | reverse complement strand
GTAGTAGCCATGCGCGAAGTATACTGACCACCATGCAGAACCTTCCCATCGGCGTGTTCGACTCCGGCCTCGGCGGCCTGACCGTCGCCCGGGAGATCGAGCGGACGCTGCCGTACGAATCCCTCGTCTATCTCGGCGACACCGCGCGCTTCCCCTACGGTCCCAAGGACCGCGATGACGTGCGCCGTTTCGTGCTCGAGATCGGGACGTGGCTCGAGCGTCAGCCCGTCAAGCTCATCGTGATCGCCTGCAACACGGCGACGGCCTCGGCCCTCACGCTGGCGCAGCGGACGTTCGACGTGCCGGTCGTCGGCGTCGTCGAGCCGGGAGCGAGAGCGGCGGTCATGGTCACCCGCAACCGTCGGGTCGGAGTGATCGGTACGACCGGCACGATCGCTTCGAACGCCTACTCGGACGCGGTTCGCGCGATCGACGCGGGGGTGACGGTGTTCTCGGCGGCGACACCGTTGTTCGTCGACATCGTCGAGGAGGGCGGCAGGCGAGGCCCCGGTCCTATCGAGGACATCCTTCTCGAGTCGAGCGACATCGTGATCCGGCCCTCGTTCTACGAGACAGCGCGGGACTATCTCGATCCGCTCAAGCGGAGCGGCATCGACACGCTCGTCCTGGGGTGCACGCATTTCCCGTTGCTGGAGACCCCCATCCAGCAGGTTGTCGGCCGAGGCGTGCGAATCATCTCCTCGGCGGAAGAAACCGCCAAGGAGGTCGCCGAGACACTCGAGCGGCGCGGTCACCTCGCCGCCGAGGGCGCACCGGGGCGGCTCGCGTTCTACGCGACGGGGGATACCGAGGACTTCAACCGGTTCGGCAGCCGGGTGTGGGGCCGCGACATCGGCGAGGTATGCCGCGTCGAGGTCGAGCAACTCACCTCGCTTCCCGACGACGCGCGACTGGCAACGCTGAATGACGAAGTGGAGGGCGCGGCATGCGTGTGACCGTCCTGGGATCCTCGGCGAGCTACGCGGGCGCGGGTCAAGCCTGCGCGGGCCATCTGGTCGAGTCCGGCGGAACCAAGGTGCTGTTCGACTGCGGGAACGGCGTGCTCGCGAATCTCTCGAAGGTCGTCGATCCGCTGGAGCTCGCGGCCGTGTTCATCACCCACTCCCACCCCGACCACTTCTCGGATCTGTACGCGCTGCAGGCACTCCTGCGCTACGCGCCGGCGGGTCCGGCACCTGCGCTCGACATCTACTTGCCTGAGGGCCTGTTCGATCGGATGAAGTGCTTGCTTTCCGATCGCGGCGCTGAGCAGTTCGAGGAGGCGTTCGTTCCGCACGTGCTCGTGGAGGACGCGACCTACCTGGTCGGAGACATCTCGATCAGGCCGCACCACGTCGACCACACCCCGCCGAGCTTCGCGTTCGTCGTCGAGGCTGACGGTGCGCGACTGGCCTACACGGGCGATACCGCTCCCAACGACGGCGCTGTCATTGCCGCGGGCGGAGCCGACCTGCTTCTCGCCGAGGCGACGATGCCCGAGGAGTACAAGGACCACGCCCCCCATATGGCGGCCTCCCAGGCGGGCCAGATGGCCCGCGAGGCGCACGTCGGGGAGCTGGTCCTGGTGCACATGTGGCCGACCAACGACCGCTCGGAGATGCGCCGGGCCGCCGAAGAGGCGTTCGGGGGCAGGGTCACTGCGGCGACCGAGCTCGACACCTTCGAAGTCCGACCCCGGAAAGAGGACCGCTGATGCCCAGGTGCGACGACCGACCCGCGAACAAGCTCCGAAATGTGAAGGTCACGCGCCGCTACCTCACCCACGCCCACGGCAGCTGCATCTTCGAGCTGGGCGACACGCGCGTGCTGTGCGCCGCCACGGTCGACGAGGGCGTGTCCTCGTGGCGGCGGGGGAGTGGCAAGGGATGGGTCACCGCCGAGTACGCCATGCTGCCGGCGTCCACGCACACCCGCTCGCGCCGGGAGAGCACGTCGGGCGTCAAGGGCAGGACGCAGGAGATACAGAGACTCATCGGCAGGTCGCTTCGTACCGTTGTGGACATGGGAGCGATGGGCGGGGAGGTCACCTGCACAGTCGACTGCGACGTCATTCAGGCTGACGGCGGCACGCGCACCGCAGCCATCACCGGCGCCTACATCGCGATGCACGATGCGTTCGAGTGGTGGGTCTCGGCGGGCAAGGCGAGCTCGAACCCGATCATCCACCACGTCGCGGCGACGAGCGTCGGCCTCGTGGACGGCGTACTGCTCCTCGATCTGGACTACTCCGAGGACTCCATCGCCGAGGTCGACATGAACGTGGTCATGGACGGCGAAGGTCGCTTCATCGAGGTCCAGGGCACCGGCGAGCGTGCGCCGTTCGATCGGCCCCGCCTCGATTCGCTGCTCGACCTGGCCGCGGAGGGCATCTCTGACCTCATCGCGATCCAGAACGAGGTGCTCGGAGGAGACTCGGATGTCTACGGGTTCTGACGGCGGCGCGGATCCCCTCGCGGGAGTGACCTACCCGGGTGACGCGGCCGAGCGCATCGTCGTCGTTGCCACGGGCAACGTCGGGAAGCTCGTCGAGATCCATTCGGCGATGCCGTTCGTGGGCTGGCGCTTCGTTGCGGCATCCGAACTCGGCCCGTGGGATCCTCCCGAGGAGAGCGGCGAGACGTTCGCCGAGAACGCGCTGATCAAGGCGCGCTACGCCGCCGCGACCTTCGGGCATGCGGCGCTCGCCGACGACTCGGGGCTCGAGGTCGATGTCCTCGATGGTGAGCCGGGAGTGTACTCGTCGCGCTACGCCGGCCCGTGCTCGACGGATGACGAGAACAACAGGCGCCTGCTGTTGGTCCTGAAGGACGTGCCCAGGGCCGAGCGCACGGCGCGCTTCAGGTGCTTCGTCGCGCTCGTTGCCGAGGACGGCACCGAGATCCTCGCTGACGGAGCGTGCGAAGGTGCGATCGGGTTCGAGCCGAGAGGCACCGGCGGCTTCGGCTACGACCCGCTGTTCTGGCCGGTCGCGACGCCCGGGCGCACCATGGCCGAGCTCGCCCTCGCCGAGAAGAACGCGATCAGCCATCGCGGCGCCGCGCTTCGGGCCCTAGCGACCGCGCTGGGTCCGCCGATCGGGAACTAGCGCGCCTGGGTCAGCGCGGGTCAACGCATGGCCGCGGCGTGAGCCGGGCTCCTCGGCAGTTTGCCGCCTCAACTGCGCCTCGCTACACTGTTCCCTGCTCGTCAGGCCCCCCTGGGGACCTCGGCGGGAATGGCGAGGTCGGGCCGTAGCGCAGTTTGGTAGCGCATCTGCTTTGGGAGCAGAGGGTCGTG
>CAYHCN010000266.1:0-3305 GCA_964354945.1 uncultured Eubacteriales bacterium | reverse complement strand
GGCTCGAGCACCTCGACGGCACCGAGCCGGGCGACCACGTGTCGGGCGATCCAGGCGGTGCCGGCGTAAGGGACGTCGACGATGGTCGACCCGTCCCCCGCGACCTCGACGACGCGTGCGCCAGGCCACTCCCGCTCCGAGAACTGCTCGCCGGCGCCGAAGCGCAGACGGGCAAGAGGAAGTCCCGCCGCGTCGAACGCGGCGCCGCTCGGCGAGAACCGCCGGGGTGCGTCCAGCGCGTCGAGCGCGACTGCTTCGCGGATGCGGTCCACACGGAACGTCCTCAGGGCTCCGGCCCTGCGGCAGAAGGCTTCCACGTACCAGGCACCCCGCTCCTGGACCAGGCCGAGCGGCTCGATGACGCGATCGGTCTCCTCCTCGGCGCCGGTGCTTCGGTACGCGATGCGAACCGCTCGGCGCTGGGAGAGCGCAAGCGAGACGGTCTTGAGCGTACCGCCCGTCATCGAGCCCCCGGCTGCGGCAGCGCGGACGACGCTCTCGATGTCGCCGGCCTCGACGTCCGTGGCCGCTGCGGCGATGACCTTCTTGCTGAGGGGATCGTCGGCCGAGAGCCCTGCTGCTTGGAGCGCCGCCACCAGCGCTTGGGCCTCCGCGCGGGACAGCCGCACCGCGCGGTCGAGCGCGGGCAGCTCGGCCCACACCTCGACGTAGCCGTCCTCGATGAGGACGGGCATCAGCGACTCGGGGGTGTACGGCGCGACCCCGCAGCACGCGAGCGATTCGAGGTCGGCGACGGTCTCGGGAACCGACGCACCGATCGCATCGGCGATCGTCTGGAGCGGGATGCGGGTGTTGGGCTGGAACAGATGGAGGATTGCGAGCAGGCGCTTGGCGCGAAGTGAAGACGACGGCCTAGCCATGGAGCCTCGCCACCTCTCCAAGGCCGGAGTCGAGCGTCTCGATGAGCTCGGCAGGCCCGACCACCGAGATCCCCGGTCCGTTCTCGATCACCCATTGGGCGAGCCGCTTCGACGAGCGCGCGTACACCGTCCAGCGCACGGAGCCGTCGTCGGCCGTCTCGAGCCGCCCCGCCCCTGTCGAAACGACCGCGGCGCGCCACGCGACAGCGGGGGCGAACCGGAGGGTCGCCTCGAAGGCGTCGGTCCCATACTGGAACGGCAGGCCTATGAAGCGGCCGACCTCGAAGTCCTCAGGGGGCTCGAAGTCGGGCGACTTGGGCTTCGCAGCGTTCACCGCGAGATCTTCGATGCGCGCGACAGCGTAGACGTGGGTGTCGTCATTCTCGGTGTCGCGTCCGACCGCATACCATCTGCCGTCGAGCACGAACAGGCCGTAGGGCTCGATCTCGTGTTGTTTGCGCTCGCCGTAGGAGTTCGTATAGCCGAAGGTCGCCCGCTTGTGTGCGGTGATGGCTCGGTCGAGCTCGGCGACGCGACTGCCCTGCTCGGCAGGGGACTCGTCGGCGAGGTGCGATGCGACGGGAAGGTCGGGGGCGGCGATCGCCGTGGCGATCTTCGCGAGAGCGAGGCGGAGGCTCTCGGCGAACGGAAACGACGGGTCGTCGACGAAGGCGATACCGACCGCTCGAAGCGCCGCAGCCTCCTCGGGCGCCAACTCGACCTGCGCGGCGAACGACGTGGCGGGGTCGATGCGGTACGCGTCCTCGGTGGACAGGATCACGAAGCCGGCGTCGCGCAAATCCTCCTTGTCGCGCTCGAACATGCGCAGGAAGGCGTCGGTCTCCTGGTCTGCCGGGTAGCCGTCGACGCGCGCCCGCACTTGCTCAGCGGTCACGGGAACGGGCGTTGCGGCCAGGTAGATGGCCAGATTGACGAGGCGCTCGACGGGTTCCGCCACAACGTCCCCCTCGCGATTCGTGGCATCGGTGCGGTCCCCAGATTCTAGACCACATAAGCAGCGGGACGCGTGGGGGTACGCGTCCCGCTCGGTGCTTTGAGTCCCGGCATGGCCCAGCCCATGAGGGGGGAGGAGAAGGCAGGCGCCCCTGAGACTCTGACACCATGTAAGCAAATCTCGCGCCTTGATTCTAGAGTGGCTCTGACAACCCGCACAACGGTCACAGTGTGCTCCGCGGACGTGCGGCGGCGCGTGCCTCCGGGCAAGGCGGCGGGGGGAATGTGCCTTTTGCGCCGCGGACGTGCGATACGGTACAAGGGATGAGGAGGTACCACTTGAGCGACTCACAGCCCGCAGCACCGGAACCCGAGATTCGGCCGAACTGGTCCGCTGTTCTCGTCGTCGGTCTTGTCGCGGTGGTGCTGCTGGTTCTCGGCGTGCTCTTCGTGCGGTCCATCACCGCACGCCTGGACGCCGCGCGCGTTCTCGACAAGGCCACCGCGGTCGCGAAGACCGTCGACGCGGATGTGGTGGCGATCGACCGCGCGGTACGCGCCCCGATCGACGAGCAGTCCGCAGAGACGAAAGCCCTCGCGGCCAAGCGCATCGCACGGGCCCGCACCCAGCTCGAACAGGTCGTGGCGCTCACGGACAAGGCGTACGGCGCGCTCAACGATGACGAGCGCGAGCAGGCCCTGCTGCTGCGCGCCACAGCCGACGCCCGACTCGAGATGCTGGCGCTCGCACAGCCGATCCTCACCGCCGACGCACAAGCAGCCTCAGCCGCCGACGACCTGACCGCGGGGTGGGACCGTTTGGTCTCTGCGAAGTCCCGGAGCAAGGACGCCGCCGCGCAGTACAACCGGCTCACGAAGCCCGCGGTCACGCTCTCGAACCGCTTGCTGCTACAAGTGCGCTCGCAGCTCACGTCGGCGAATGCCGACTTCAAGGCCGCCGGTGAAGCGTTCCCGTCGCTGGACACCAAGCCGTACCTCACCTACATCGGTTCGCTGCTCAAGCTCAACTCGCTCGCGATGCAGTCGAACCGGTCTTGGCTCAAGGGCCAGACGGCTCAGGCCAACGTCCTGACCACCCGCTACAACCTCCTCGAAAAGCAGGCGCTCAAGGAAGCAGCTGAGCTACCGGCCTCGCCGAACAAGGCAATCGCCGACGCGTACGACCAGGCCACGACCGAGGACTTGAAGGAGTACGTGGTCGCGAGGAAGAAGGCTACCGAAGCAGATACGAAGCTGAGACAGCGCTAGCGGCATCGGCGCACCCGGCAGGGGTCGGGTCGCCGAGGGGAGGACGGGGCATGACCGCCGAGCAGTTCTGGTCCGGGTGGTGGTGGCCCGCTCTCACCGCGGCTCTCGGGTTCGTCTACACGTGGCTGCTGTTCCGCCAATGGCTGCAGCGCCGCAAGATGCACCAGCTCATGTGGACGATCGGCTTCCTGTTCTACGCGG
>CAYHCN010000265.1:0-3306 GCA_964354945.1 uncultured Eubacteriales bacterium | reverse complement strand
GCGGTAGCTTCTCGGGCAGGCCGAGAAGAGAGCGGACGTAGTGGTAGATCTGCTCGGGCGAGAACGGCCGCCCGTCATAGCGGTGAAGCCGATGCTCGATCGGGAGCAGGCACTGCTCGCGAATCAGCCCCTCCAGTTGGCCCGTCGCGTTCCCCTCGATGACGGCCGCCGTTCTCGCGGCACCCAGGAACGCCGAGACCTCCGCGGCGGGGAAGGGCCACACGGTCACGGTTTGCAGCGCGTTGACGGCGACTTCCTCGGTTGCGAGCCACTCCATCGCTTGGCGGAGCGGCATGATCGTGGTGCCGAAGCAGACGATCGACACGTCGGCCTCGGCGGGGCCGTAGCGGATCGGCTTGGGCACGAGGGTCTCGGCGAGCCGCATCTTGGAGAGGCGCTTCATGTTCTGCATGTCGCGCATCCACCCGTCCTCGGCGGCCCACCCGTGCTCGTCGTGCTCGTAGGAGTTCACGAGTTGCAGCGCGTTGCGCACGCCGGGGATAGCTCGCAGCGAGACGCCGTCGTCGGTCTCGAGGGAGTAGCGCTTGTAGCCCGTCTCGACTTCGCCCTCGGTGACGATCTTGCCTCGGTCGATCGATACGACGGCGACGTCGAACTCGTCGACGGTCTGCTTGTTGTCCGAGAGGTAGCTGTCGCCGAGCACGATCACCGGGGTCTGCAGCTGGTCGGCCAGGTTGAACGCCTTCCAGGTGAGTTCGAACGCCTGGGTGTGGTCGCCGGGAGCGACCACGACCCGCGGGAACTCACCCTGCGAGGCGTGGATCGCGTAGCGCAGGTCACTCTGCTCGGTCCACGTGGGCAGGCCGGTCGCGGGACCGGGTCGCGTGAGCAGACCGACTACGACCGCGCTTTCGCTCACGCCGGCGAGGCCGAGGGCCTCGACCATCAGTGAGAAGCCCCCGCCCGAAGTCGCGCACATCGATCGCGTTCCGCCGAACGCGCCGCCCACGACCATGTTCATCGCTGCGATCTCGTCCTCGGTGTGCTTCACGACGACGCCCTGCTTCTCGGCCTGCGCAGCCATGAAGTGAAGGAGAGAGCTCGCCGGAGTCATCGGATAGGCGCAGTACAGGCCAATGCCTGCTGCGAGGGCGCCCAGACCGATCGACTCGTTCCCGTCGACGAGCAGCCGTCTTGGCTCGCCCTGGCGCGGCTGCATCTTGTAGGGGAAGTGACACTCCGTGTCCTTGGCGACGTCGTATCCGTGCTGTGCGACGGCGACGTTCTGCTCGGCGATTTCGGGCTTCTTGTGCGCGAACTGCGCTCGTAGCGAATCGAGCAGCGGTTCGATCGGATAGCCGAGATGCCCGAGGACCGCGCCCAGTGAAGCGGTGTTGCGCATGATGAGCTTGCCACCTGCCTCGTAGACGATGTCTTTGAGGGGCACGGGGGTGAGACAGAGGTCGGCGCGACCCTCGACAGTGGGAGTGCCGTCCTTGAAGTCTGCCGGGTCGTAGATAACAGCTGCGCCCTCGGTGAGCTCGTCGGCGTGCAGCGGGACGGTCGAGGCGTCGAGGGCCACGAGTACGTCGGTGGGCAGGACGTGGCTGTAGATCGGGGCCTCGCTCACACGCAGGTGGTAGGTGTTGTGGCCGCCCTTGATCAGTGAGGGGTACTCGGTCAGGTCGAAGGTGTGGTACCCCGACCGCGAGAACACGCGCGCCAAGGTCGCTCCGGCCGCCTTGATGCCCATGCCCGCCGGGCCGCCGATACGGATGCGCACCTCACCTCGAGCGGGTGCCAATGGCATGACGACTCCTTCCGAGACACATTGCGAACTCCGAAGCGTTTGTTCCCTAACGCCGGAGAGATGCTGTCGGACCGTGCGATACTAGGCGTATGAGCAGCGAGAGTGTACAAACGCCCGATCAAGGCGATCCGGTGCGCGCCGACTCACAAGACCTCCGACCCACGGTCGTCGTTGGCGTGACCGGATGCATCGCCGCGTACAAGGCGTGCGAGCTCGTGCGCGTCCTGCAGCGCGCCGACTGCCGGGTGAAGGTCGTCATGACCGAGGCCGCGACGCACTTCGTGGGACCGGCGACGTTTCGCGCCCTCACCGGCGAGCCCGTCGCGCTGACGCTTTGGGACGACCCCGCCTCGGCTCGTGTCTTCCACACCTCGCTCGCTGAGGAGGCCGACGTCTTCGTCGTCGCTCCCGCAACGGCCAACTCTCTCGCGATTCTCGCCTCGGGACGTGCCGACGACCTGTTGTCCACCGCGGTGCTGGCGACCGAGGCGCCGGTGATCGTCGCGCCGGCGATGAACGTACACATGTGGCGCGACCAAGCGACGCAGGACAACCTCGCCACCCTCCGTTCGCGGGGCGTCATAGTCCTCGAGCCCGAGTCAGGGGAACTCGCGTGCGGCGACGTGGGGGAGGGGCGCCTTGCATCCGTCGAGGACATCGCCGATGCCGTGCTCGCCGAGGCCCGTCGAGTACGCGATCTCGAGGGCGTGAACGTCCTGGTGACCGCTGGCCCGACCTACGAGCCGCTCGATCCGGTGCGGTTCCTCGGCAATCGTTCCAGCGGGAAGACCGGGTACTTCATCGCCGAGGAGGCGGCCCGCCGCGGCGCGCAGGTCACCCTCGTCAGCGGGCCGACCGTTCTGCCCGACCCGTTCGGTGTCGAGACCGTCCGCGTCTCGACGGCCGACGAGATGCTCGCTTCATGCGAGGATGCGTTCGACGAATGCGACGTCGTTGTCGCGACGGCGGCGGTGTCCGACTTCCGGCCGGCTTTCGCCGCGCCGGAGAAGGTCAAGAAGGACGAGGCGCAGCTCGTGCTCGAGCTCGTCCGCAACCCAGACATCCTCGCGACCCTAGGCAAGCGCAAAGGTGGCCGATTACTGGTCGGGTTCGCTGCGGAGACGACGAACGTGCACGAGGCGGCGCGCCACAAGCTCGGGGCCAAGCACCTCGATCTCGTGGTTGCGAACGACGTGTCGGCGGCGGGTCTTGGCTTCGGTAGCGACCGGAATCGAGTGTGGCTCGTGTCCGTCGATGGGATAGAAGAGGTCCCCGAGCTCAGCAAGCGGGCTATCGCGCGCCTGCTGTGGGATCGTGCCGCCGGGCGAGCGCGGCAGGCGTCTGGGCGAGGGGACAGCTAGCAGCGGCTCGGCCGCAGGCGCTGCGATGCGGACCACACCTCATGCTGCGAATGCCCGAGATCGCTCCTTGCTCCGCTCACAGGCGGCGGGTACCATACATCGGTGCCCTTCGGGGCCATCGGGCTGTGGCGCAGTTTGGTAGCGCACTTGACTGGGGGTCAAGGGGTCGCAGGT
>CAYHCN010000264.1:0-3307 GCA_964354945.1 uncultured Eubacteriales bacterium | reverse complement strand
GCATCTCCATCCAGTTGTGCTCGATGGGGAGCTGCAGCTGGCAGCGGGTGTTGCAGACCTCGCAGGTGGTGCACACGAGCATGGTGTCGATGGCCTTGCGGTCCCACTTCTCCTTACCGTCCATGACCTCACGCAGGTACGCGTACTTGCCGCGCGGCGACTGGGACTCCCATCCCCGACCGCTGTACTGCTCGCATGTATTGACGCAGTAGCCGCAGCGCGCGCACGCGTACGACATGAACGCCACGTCACCGGGGATGCCACGGACCTCCTTGGAGAGGTCACCGGGGCCCGCCGGCGGCTTGGCGGCATTCGCGATGGGCCGCACGACCGACTCGAACGTCGATGCGGTGCCCATGATGAAGTCGATGAGCCCGCTGCCGAGGACCTTGCCCGGGTTCACGAGGTCGCGGGGGTCCACCTCGTTCTTGAACGCCTTCAGCGCCGCAGCGCGCTGCGCGCCAAGGACGCTATCGGCCTCTCGGCGGAAGTACAGGCCCGTGGAGTACGCCGCTCCGCCGTGCGCCTTCGCGATCTTGATGACCGAGAGCGACAGCGCGAACGCGACGTTGAAGTTGAAGGAACGCTCGTCGTGGGGGATGAAGCCGAGCAGCACGACCTTGTCGCCCTTGCCGACCATGCCCTCGAGGATGAACGGCTGCGATATCTTGTCGTCGATCTCCTTCAGCACCGCGGGCATCTCGGCAAGCGGGACGATGACCTCGGTCGGGACGATCGAGGGACCGATACGCTTGAGCCGCATGGGGGCGAAACGCTGCTCCCACTCGTGCTCGGCCGCGTCAGAGCCGAGGTCGGTGCCGCGGTGCCGTTGCGCGATAGCGGCGAGCGGGCCGTCGACGGCCTCGGAGCGAGAAGCAGGGTACGCGATCACCGCGAGATACGCCTCGGGCAGCTCGGGCTCGTAGTGCTGGTGGCCCTCCTCGTAGGGGTGGCCGTGGCGGTGAGGCAGCTGCTTCTTGAGCCGGGTCGATTCGGGATTCAGGAACGTGATGGACCAGATGGGCACTCCCTCACCGCTGATGTCGCGAAGTGCGTTGCCCAGGCTCTGGGCGTCGGGGAAGGCGATGAGCCGATGTATCTCGTCCTCGAGGCGGCGGACCTTGAAGGTCACCTCGGTGATGATGCCGGTGATGCCCTCCGCGTCGGCGACGTACGCGAGCAGCTCGTCACCCGAGAACATCCTGACCTCGCCCGTGGGGAGGACGACGCGAGCGGAGACGACGTTGTCCTTGAACTGGCCGTACTCGAAGCTTCCGAAGCCCGAGCCGCCCTGAGCGAGCCAGCCGGCGACACTCGAGCTGGGATACGACGAGGGATACAGCCGGAGCGCGAGCCCGTGCTTCTTGATCTCGCGGTCGATCTGCTCCCAGATCGCCGAGGGGTGCGTCGTGACGGTGAGGCCCTCCGCGTCGATCTTGAGCGTCCGCATCATCGCGCTCATGTCGATGACGACGGCGTCCTTGGGCGGCAGTACCCCGCCATAGCCAGAGGTGGCCCACGCGCGCGGCACGATCCTGAGGTTCTCTCGGCGGGCGAGCTTCAGCAGCGCGACGACCTCGTCTTCGGTGTGAGGCCTGACCACGGCGCCGGCGATGCCCGCGGGGACGAACGGCTTCACCAGCTTCGGCATCGCCCCGATGTCGAAGGAGTACATCTTCCGCTCGCGCATGTCGGCGCGCACGCGCTCGCTGCCGACGATGTCGCCAAGTTGCTCGACTGTGCGCTCGTTGACTGCCATGACTACTCGCGTCCTCTCTCGGTGGTTCGCGCAACTGGTTCTCGACCGCCACCCCTAGGCAAGGCGTACCCATGGGGGTATTCTTCAGTGCGTCTTCACGATACCCTTAGGGGTATCTTGTGTCAATAAACTTCTCTGAAGAAGTGCCGAGCGAAGGGATGCTCTCGTGAAACTCGACTACACGGTGACAACGGGCAAGTCGTACGCCGACGCAGTACAAGCGGTGGTGGACTCAGCAGCGGTGCACAACTTCCGGGTCCAGTTCGTCCACGACGTTCAGGAGACCCTCCAAGAGAAGGGCTTCGACCGCGAGCCGGTGACGATCGTGGAGATGTGCAACGCGAAGTACGCGAGCGAGGTCCTCGCGCGCGACATCAAGATAGGGCTCATGCTCCCCTGCCCGGTGATGGTGTACGAGCAGGGCGGGCAGGTCTCAATCTCGACGATGCGGCCGACCCTGATCGGAGCGTTCTTTCCCGAGGCCCAGCTGGAGCATGTCGCCGCCGAGGTGGAAGCGAAGATCGTCGCGATCGTGGACGACGCGGCAGCGTAGAGGCAACACCGGGCAGACGCGCGGCCTAGTCCTCGACCGGTTCCCCAGCGGGATCCCCAGTGGCCGTCTCGCTGTCCGCTCCCGCGAGCCGGCGCATGCCTGCGATCGCGGTCACGACGAAGATGACGAACAGCGCCGCTGCGACCAGACCGACCACTGCATCGGCGAGACCGATGTCGCCCCACGGCGTCGGGATCATCGGGTCGCCGTAGACGTAGAGTGCGATGTTCACGGCGATCAGAACGAGTCGCACCTCGGTCGGACCGAGGAGCGAGTAGGAGATCTTGAACACGCCATCGACGACGGTGCGGACGTAGACCAGCACCGACATGGCGAGGTAGCCGACGAGCGCGAGCATCGCCAGATCGAAGCTGACGTACGGCGAGAGGCCCAAGCCGAGTGCGATCAGCGACTCACTGACCACGTCGACCGTGTGGTCCACGTAGAAGCCATAGCGGGGACGCTCGATGTGACGTACCCGCGCAAGCGTGCCGTCAAGGCTGTCGCCGAACCAGTTCACAACGAGTCCCGCGGTCGCGAGCCATAGGAACGCCGGCGACACCGTGGTCAGCGCGTAGCCGGCGAACACCATGATCGAGCCGAACACCCCGATCCACGTGAGGACGTCGGGCGTGACCCACGGGGGCATGCGCTCGGCGAGCCACCTGAGGGCGGGACGCTCCAGCGGTCCGGTGAGCGTGTCGAGTACGCGCGTGTGCCTGGCGACGTCAGCCAACCGACACCGCCGCGCCGCCGGTCTCGATCGAATCGAGCTCATCGAACGCGTCCGGCCACACCGCATGAGGCATTGCCCATTCGCTCGGCTTGCCGGCGATCACCTTCTCGGCGACGGCAAGTACGCGCTCCGCGTTCTCGAGCGTCCGGTCGGAGTCCCTGCCGGGCACCAACTGGATCTCGGCACCATCGACCTCGTACGATCCGGGCCCGCTGCCGGTGACCCAGATGGCGAAGAGCGGGGCTCCCGAATGGGCCGC
>CAYHCN010000263.1:0-3326 GCA_964354945.1 uncultured Eubacteriales bacterium | reverse complement strand
TGAGCACTCCCGAGACGACCTTCACGAACGAAAGGCGACCGACGTAGGGGTCGGAGAGCGTCTTGAACACGAAGCCGGCGAAGTCGCCGTCGGAAGAGAACGCCACCTCCCTGCCGTCCGTCGTGTGCATGGGGCCGTGGGCCGTCGGCTTCGGGAAGAACGTGACGATCTCGTCGAGTAGGTCCTCGATGCCCTGGAGCTTGATCGCCGAGCCCACGAATACCGGGATGACGTTGCTCTGGGCGATCGCGAGGCCGAGGAGTTTCTCGAGTTCCTCTTGGGTCAGCGGATCGCCCTCGAGGTACTTCATCATCAGATCGTCATCGGCTTCGGCAGTCTTGTCGCACAGTGCGTCCCGCGCCGCCTCGACCGTGTCGGCCATGTCGGCGGGGATGTCGTCCATGTGCTCGCCGTCGGCCTCGTGGTGGTAGGCCTTCATTCGGATGATGTCGACCACACCGTGGAAGTCGGCTTCCTGGCCCAGTGGAAGCTGGACCGGCACCACCCGGTCGCCGAACTTCGCCTTCAGTGCAGCCAGCGCCGCGTCGAAGTCGGCGTGCTCCTTGTCCATGCGGTTGATGAACACCGCGCGCGAGATACCCATGTCGCCCGCGATCTTCCACAGCCGCTCCGTCTGGACCTGGGGTCCTGCCACCGCATCGACGACGAAGAGCGCCATCTCGGCGGCCTCCATCCCTGCGATCGCGTCGCCGATGAAGTCGGCGTAACCCGGCGTGTCGATCACGTTGATCTTCACGTCGTTGTGGACCACAGGGGCGATGGAGAGGTTGATCGTGAACTGCCGCTTGACTTCCTCGGGGTCGTAGTCCAGGACGCTTTGTCCAGAGTCGACAGCACCGAGTCGCTTCGTAACGCCGGCCAAGTGAAGCATCGCTTCCGCAAGCGAGGTCTTGCCCGCACCGCCGTGGCCGACTAGGGCGACGTTGCGGACGTTGTCAGTGCCGGGCGCTCCCAAATGCATCTCCTCCTCGAATTGCGTCACGTCGTTGTGACGGTTTGGATGATGGGGCGCACCGCGCGTACTGAGCGCGTGCAGCCCCATACTTTACTCCTTATCAGGGGCAGGGTGGACTGCTAGAATCGGCGGAGTCCGCATACCCGCCGAGCCGACCCGTCAACTTCCTCGGCGCGGCCTCACGACCCGACCCGAGGGGACCGAAACGCGTGCGATTCCGTGTTGTGATGCGCCTCGCCCTCGCTGCTGCGCTGATCGCTGCTGTCGCGTCGTTCGCGGGGTGCGCGCCGAAGTCCACGACCGAGCCCGCTGACACGAGCGCCCAGCCGGCGCCGTCCGCCGAACCGACCGACACCGCATCGGATGAGGGGAGCAAGACCGTGCCGACCGCCACTGTCAAGACCAACAAGGGCACCTTCACCATCACGTTCCTTCCGGAGAAGGCTCCCAAGCACGTCGAGGCGTTCCTGAAGCTCTCGGAGGAGGGCTTCTACAACGGCAACAAGGTGCATCGCTACGAGCCGAACTTCGTGGTGCAGATGGGTGATCCCCAGACAAACTCGATGACTCGCGAAGACGTCATCGCCAAGAAGAACCCGCGCCTGGGTACTGGTGGCCCCGGCTACAACCTTCCCGCCGAGTTCAACGACGAGCCCCACGTCCCGGGCACCGTGGCCATGGCCCGCTCCCAGGATCCGAACTCCGCCGGCTCGCAGTTCTACATCGTGGTCGGCCCGGCATCGTTCCTCGACGGGCAGTACACCGTGTTCGGCAAGGTCACCGAAGGCTACGATGAAGTCGCCAGCAAGCTTAGGGTCGGCGACGAGATCGAGTCGATCACCATCAACGACGGTCAGTAGTCCTCGAGCCAAAGGGGCCTGAAGGTCACGTGGATCAGGCACGCTTCGACGAAGCGCTGAAAGCGTACGAGAGCGGGGAGTACCGGCAGGCAGCCAAGGGCTTCCTGTCGGCAGCTGGCCGTGGGAGTGCGGGCAACGGCTCGGCGTACCACTACGCCGGCAACTCGCTCATGCGCCTGCGCCGCTGGCGTGACGCCGTGACCGTCTACGGTCACGCGCTTCGCGACGAGTCGTACACCAAGCGGGGAGCCGTCTTCTCGAACCTCGGCCAGGCCTACACGCACCTCGCCGAGTACACCGCCGCTATCGAGGCATACGAGCAGGCTCTCGAGGAGTCGGACTTCACCGCGAAGTACAAGGCGCATCAGGGCATGGCCACCGCGTATCTCGAGATGGGTCGGCACGAGGACGCGGCCTCCGAGTACCGCACTGCTGCTCTCGACCCGACCAACCCCGATCCCGGCAAGGCACTCGTGAACCTCGGCCTGTGCTTCATGGCCCTCGACCGTCCGGCCGACGCCGTTGAGTCGTACAAGGCTGCGCTCGGTTTCGAGAACTATCAGGGCCGCGGCAAGGCACTGTCGAACCTGGGTCAGGCCTACGTGGCCCTCGGCAACTACGACGAAGCGGTCAGCGCCTTCGACAAGGCGGTGGGGTACCACGGCTATGCCCTCGGCCCGGCTGCGGTAGAGGCGTTCGAACTCGCAAAGCGCAAGACCACCGAGCACCAGACCGTCGACGGCTGGGTCACCGGCGAGATGCCGCCGGTCATCGAGCCGACGCCGGTCACGGAATCGAGCGACTTCGAGGCCGCCGAGGGCCTGGGGCCGGAAGCCGCCGTCGCGGCGACGGAACTCGGCATCGGGGACGAGGCAGCGGTCTCGAAGTTCTTCACGATGACCGAAGCCGAGATGAAGGAAGCCGACCGCGAAGCGCGTCGCGCCGAGCGCGACTCCCGCGAAGGCTCGCGCGCCGTGCTGTCCAAGGTGCTCATCGTGGTCGCGATCATCGTGGTGTTCCTCGCGGCTCTCGGCATCCTGTTCTCGATGGGCTACGGGTGGCCGACCCAGACACAGACGGTGAAGTCGCTCTTGCAGGCCAATGCTACGGGCAAGGACGTGACAGGGTATTGGATCGCGGTGCCCGACAAGGACGTCGCGAGGGAGATGGCCAAGCTCCCACCGGTGAGTTCGTTCAAGGTGGAGAGCGTCGACAAGGGCTCGACCGCCTCCGTAGCCGTGGTGCAGATCACCCCGAAGCAGGGTGCACCGCTGCGCTACAAGATCACGCTGCAGCGCGAAGGGGTCGGCTGGAAGGTCGTCGGGGTCGACAACACCTGGGGATCGAGCGGCAACTAGCCGCTTTCCATACGACGGGAATCGGGCGCCGCCACTGCGGCGCCTTTGTAGCGAGCAAGAAGGGAACGACGTGAACCAGCGCACCTACGTCATGATCAAGCCCGACGCGGTCGAGCGTGGCCTCATCGGCCG
>CAYHCN010000262.1:0-3346 GCA_964354945.1 uncultured Eubacteriales bacterium | reverse complement strand
ACGTTGCAGACCTTCTCGGTGAGCTCGTCGCGCTCCCAGATGAAGTACTGCATGTGGATGAACCGCTGCGCACGGGAGAGGTCCTCGATGAGCACGGGGAAGTACTCCTCGCCGCTCGGATAGATCTCAAAGGTTCGCGCGGGAAGCGGTGCGGCCTCGTTCTCTTTCCAGATGGCCTTGCCCACCTTTCCCACGACCGTCATGTTCTCCTGCGCGAGCAGGGCGTCGTCCTGGTCCTTGTACCGCGCGTAGATCTCGTTCATGAACGGACGGCGGGCGGCGATCATCTTGTGCAGCCACGGGCGCTTCTGGGTGATCGCCGGCCAGTTCCGACCGACCATGAAGTACAGGATCAGGCCGAGGCCGGGCAGGAGCATCAGGCCGAGGATCCACGCGAGCGTGTCGTACGGCTCGCGGTCCTCCCAGATGAGCGTGATGACCACGCCGGCCCAGTACAGCAGCAGCAGTGCGATAGCGATGGCGCCTGCGGTGCTGTTCGCGTTCAGGTTGTTCCAGAAGAACATGACCCCTCCTGCTACGTCCTCGGTCGAAGCTGCTGACAGCGACTCTCGATAATCGGGAGCGGTCAACCAGTCGGTAAGGTCAAGCGCCGCTTCGGCGCCCGGGTCTACTCCTGTTCCTTGAGGTACTTGTGAACGGCCTTGGCGTCGGTGATCTCGTGGCCCTCGGACTTCACCGCGTGGGCGAGCAGCTTCTCGACCGGAAGGTCCGTCTTGACCTCGGCGACCACGACGACGCCGTACTCGCCGGCGTCGAGGGCCTCGCCCATCTCCTTGATGTCCTTGCGCCCGAACGCCTTTGACCAGTCGCCGATGACGGCGCCAGCGGCGGCGCCGGTCAGCATCGCGGTACCGATCGCGAACGGGAACATGAGGCCGACCACTGCGGCCGTCGCGACGCCAGCCCCGCCCGCGCCCCACGCGGCGCCAGCGCCGCGTCGCGACGCACGGGTGTTGATGATCTCGACCGTGTCGTCGTCCTTCTTCTGGAAGATCGCGACCTCGTAACGACCGATGTCGTCGCGCTCGTAGGCAAAGCTAACCTCGTCGTAGTCCTTCGTCGCATCCTCCTGCGAGGCATACGACCCGCCGTACACGAAGTACTTCTTGTCTTCAGACACTTCTCGGCCTCCTTTAGCTTTCGGTCACGAACCGGTGAACGCAACTCCTCAGACTCCTAGTCTGTGAATGCGGTCTGCACGTCGGGGCGGTAGAGGTACCAGAGCACGACTGCGCTGAGCACGATGCTGCCGATTGCCGACCAGCTCAGGCCGTCACCGCCGCTGAACGAGAAGAACAGCTCGATGGCGCCGCTGGCCAACGCGATACCGCTCAAGATCAGAGCGAACGTCCGCGCCCATCCTTGGAGACGCAGCACTCCGATTCCTGTCGCGAGAAGCAGGACGCCGACGATGCCGCCGACGATCCCGAAGAAGATCGCGAGGCCACCCATCGCCCGCGTCGCGCCTTCGCCGCCCACGAGGGAGAACAGGCCGACACCGAAGACGGCGACCGGCACGAACAATCGCAGGACTCCGTTGATGATCGAGAGGATCCCGATCAATGTCACACCGAAAGGTCTACTCATGACTGCCCCTTCCATTTCCTGTCACTAGCCCATCAGGCGCGGGAAGCCGCAACGTTGGTCTGAACCGGCTTCAACGTGTCGACCGATCGCCTTAGGACGGCCGCGCTGATGGCGGCGACAGCGGCGACCGGTACGAGACTCGCCTGCGACACTGCTCCGAGGAGCACGGTGATCCCGAGTGGGATCGGACGGCTGCCGGCGAGTACGCCGGCGATGACACTGACCACCGCGACCCCGGGAGGGATCGCGGGTAGAGCCACGTTCAGTGCGACACCCACCGCCGCACCCGCCGTGATGAGCGGGAAGATGGTGCCACCGTAGTAACCCGTCGACAGCTGCCAGACGGCGAGTCCCAGGCGAGTCGCAGCCAGCGCCACGAGCGCCAGCACTCCCAGCCGCGCGCCGTACCGCAGCAGCCAATCGGTCATGGCCTGGCCTGAGAACAGCAGACGCGGACTCACCGACGCGGCGATCACGACACTGGCAGCCGAAGCGAAGACGGCGGCGGATGGTCGCGCGCGCAGTCCGGCCGTGATCGAGCGGACGACATGGAGGGCTCGGGTGAAGCCGACCCCTATGCATGCGGCGAGAAGACCGATCGGGACTGCCAGCAGCAGATCCTGCAGCCGAGGCAGCGCGTAGTGCGGAAACACGTAGATCGGCTCGAAGCCTCGGCCGAGGATGGTCGCTGCGGTGGCGAAACCGGTCGCCGCGGCGGCGAGCGAGGCGACGAACGTGAGCCGCTCGAGAGTGGGTCTCGTGTCGTGCAGCAGTTCCACGCCGAAGAGCACGCCGGCGACCGGCGACCCGAACAGCGCCGCGAACGCGCCCGACACCGCGGCGCACGTGAGCACCGCCGTGTCCCGTGAATCCAACCGGAGCCGCTCGGCGATCAGACCGCTGAATCCCCCCGTGATGTCCACGATCGGCGCCTCGGGGCCGATCGCACCACCGGAACCGAGGGACAACGCCGACCACGCCGCCGTGAGCGCGAAGGTACGGGGCTCGATGTGCCCTGTTTCGAGGTAGTCGTGCAGGGCCTTCTCCGGCTCCGTCGGCCGCCCCCGCCACCGGAGCAGTGCCCCGATGGCCACCGCCACGGCAAACACGGCGGCACCGCTCGCAAGCAGTGAAGGAATGTAGGGATGCGAGACGCGGGGCACCCACGTCCAGACCACGAAGGCGACGGCATTGAACGCGAAGAGGAAGGCCGCGGTGGCGCAACCCGCGAGTACCCCGACGAGTGCAGAGAGCAGGACTATGCGAAGCGCAGCGGACACGAGCTTAGTCGAGTTCCTGCACGCCGCCGCCGGAGACAGTCAGCACCTGACCGCTCACCCACGACGCAGCCGGAGAGGCGAGATAGAGTGCGGCAAGGGCGATGTCCTTGGCCTCGCCCAACCGCCGGATCGGCGTGTGCTTGAGCATGGTCTGTTCGATCTCCGGGGTGAGGACCGTGGCGAGTGCGTGCGTGCGGATGGCGCCTGGAGCGATCGCGTTCACGCGAATGCGCATCCCGCCGAGGTCGTAGGCCATGTTCCGCGTGAGGTGGTTCACCGCCGCCTTGGACGAGGCGTAGGACGTCATGTGGTCGTCCTTGTTCTCGCCCGACATCGAGCTGATGTTGACGATCGCTCCGTGCTTGGCGGTCTCCATGTACGGCGCCACCATCTGGCACAGGCGGAACCCAGCGAAGACGTTGAGCTTGAACGCCCACTCGAACTTCTCAAGCGGCATC
>CAYHCN010000261.1:0-3354 GCA_964354945.1 uncultured Eubacteriales bacterium | reverse complement strand
TACGCGGCGGACCAAGGGCGGATCTTGTCGAGCTCCCCAGCCAGCTTCTGGTGCGCCACCTCTGTGTCGTAGGCTGCCTGCGCACGGAGCCAATAGCCGTCCGACAGCCCGAAGAACCGGCAGAGGCGAAGATCCGTGTCAGCGGTTATTGCCCGACGTCCCGCGACGATCTCGCCGATGCGGGTGGCAGGAACGGCTATCTCCTTCGCGAGCCGATACTGCGAGATGCCCATAGGCTTCAAGAACTCCTCCAGGAGGAGCTCGCCGGGCGTCACAGGTGCGAGTGTGGTCGTCATGCTCATCTCCTCTAGTGGTAGTCCACGATCTCGAGGTCTGCCGGGCCGGCGTCGGTCCACACGAAGCACAGCCGGAACTGGTCATTGATCCGGATGCTGTGCTGTCCTGCGCGGTCTCCTTTCAGGGCCTCGAGCCTATTCCCCGGCGGGACACGCAGGTCGTCGAGACGACCCGCGATCTCCAGCTGACGAAGCTTGCGTCTGGCCACCGATTCGAAGGCGACGAAACGCTTGACGCGCCTGCCGCTTGCGAGGGCCTCTGTGTCCGAGTCGCGGAACGAGACGATCATGGCCGGATAGTAACGCTTGGCGGGAATAACGTCAAACGTTACTATTCCCGCTGGTCCACGATTGCTCGCGGGGCCTCGTTCTAACGTGGTTGCGCATAACCGGTGGCCATGCGCCTCTCTTCACGAGTCTACCTCGCGCCGTCGGGTTGATGGGCTTGTTATGCCGCCCGCTGAATCGCCCTGCCGACGTCTTTGGTCGACGCGCCCAATGTGAGAAGCGACTTCACCAGGAGGTCCACCGAGACCGAAGCGTCAGCGGCCTCCATCTTGGCCACCCGGGACTGGCTCGACCCGAGCTGCTTGGCGACGTATGTCTGCGTCCAGCCACGGGAGACCCGCAGTTCGCGAAGATAGGTCGCTAGAGCGAGCTTCATCTCCACGAACGCTGCCTCTTCAGGCGAGAGCTCGAGGAAGTCGCCTGCATCGCCGACCTTCCAGCCGGCCCGCTCCAGGGCCTCGCGCTTGGTCTTGTCCATCTCCATCAGCCCTTCCCGCCCACGACTACTATGCGGTTAGCTGCACCTTGAGCCGCTTGCCCACCGCGCTCGCCGCCCGTTCCAGGGTCGACAGCGTGACAGAGGGGTTCGCTGGATCGAGAAGACGTTCTACCGATGAGCGGCTGGTCTTCATGCGCCGCGCAAGCTCCGCGTGTGAGATCTGAGCGCGGTCCATCTCCTGCGCTATCTGGAATGCGATGACCCGCTTGGCGGCGACCGCCTCAGCGTCCTCGAGCATCCCTTCGTCTCTCAGGAAGTCGTCGAAGTCACCACCGATGTGTTTCTTGCCCATGTCCCTAGCCTCTCCCAAGGTCGCTCCCCCGCTGTCGCGCCGTCTTCAGGTCGACGGCGGGTGTCTTCTGCGACTTCTTCACGAATCCGTGCAGCAGGACCATGGTGTCGCCCTTCACGGTGAACAGCACCCGAGCGATGCCCTGTGCCAGATGCGTTCTGACCTCCCACAGTCCCGGTTCCAGCTTCCGGATGAGCGGCATCCCGAGTGGCCAGCCGTACTGTGCCGTCTTGATGTCGAAGCCCACCGATCGCCTGTCCTCACGCGTGAGCCCGAGAAGCCACTCCCTGACCGGCTCCTTTCCCGACTCTGTCGCGTAGAACACGACCGACAGGATCGGCTTCTGGTCTCCGGGTTCGCTCATGCAACGACTGTACCACAATTGGTACAGTCTGCAGTAGCGTGCGGGGGTGTCGTTCTAACGTGGTTGCGCATAACCCGCGCGCCGTTGGCTTCCCGTCTACGACGCGCTCACAGCGTCAGGTTGATGCGCTTGTTCGACACCCGCGACGTGGAACCTAGTCTTCCATCCAGTCGACTCGCCAGTGCATTGCCTTCATCGCATCAAGCGCGTGTTCGCCCCAGTGGTCGAACGAGAACGTCCACTCCCACATCGCTTCGGGAAGCCGACCGGCGTCCCAGTGTGTTGCACCAGTCTGCAAGTCGGAGAGGACGTCAGCGAGCGTATCGCTCAATGTGGCGGTCCACGCCTCTTCCGCCTCAGGATTCGCGACGTAGAAGACGTTGCGCTCACCCAGGTACTCCGATAGCGAGGGCTCGTACTCTCGCCACCTCGCGAGCCACTCCGAAACCTCGGGGTTGTCTTCCTCGTCGCGCGCGTCCCATTCCTCGTCGCCCCCAGTCTGCGTATACACGTCGCCGTAAGTTGGCATTCGGGTGCCCTCGTAGAAGAGACGCGCAAGCAGGGCCTTGCAGCGCTCGCGGAAGACCTGGAACTCACTGTCGGTGGCGCCCGTGAGCACACTCTCGTATTCACGAACGATGCCCCGGAAGCCCGCCCAGTCGTAGTCACTGGCTCCAGTCAAGGCGTCCTCCGAGGGTGTGTCTAACGTCGAGGCGCATAACCTGCGCGCCATTCCTTCTCAGTCTACGACTCGCCGTCCGCGCCAGGTTGATGCGCTTGTTAGCCGTCTCGCTGATTGCGGGAGTTCAGGTCGAAGACGGTGAGCGCGCCAGGCTTTCGAGCGACGACCCGAGCTTGATCGTGCTGTTCTCCGATACTCTCGAGCAGTTGGTCGAGGCTGACCACGCGCCCGTCGACCGTGCACTTGGTAGAGCTGTCCGCGGTGGCGACGTATGAGCCGAGTGGTTCATCGTCAGTCGAGTAGATCGCCAGCTTGAAAACAACCGGCTTTTCGGGCCATCCAAATGCCGAGAACGCAGGATCGATGGCGAGGTACTCGCCGACAGGAAGCGCGCGACCGCGCGGCTTCAGCGCGAATCCCAGCACGGCTCCCGTCAAGTCCAATCGGATCCCCGTTCTGGCGAGTACGGCTAACGTTGTGGCGCATAACCTGCGCGCCATTCCTGGTCAGTCTACGGCGCGCCCATCGCGCCAGGTTGATGCGCTTGTTAGGCGGTTGGCTACTTCTGCGTCTCCTCGAACTTCTTCAGACCGTAGATTCCCGGGATGAGCTGCTTGGCGGGATCAGATGCCTGCTGGCTGACGTAGGCGGCGATAATGCGGTTGCCCTTGCTTACAATCCAGAGATTCGCCGGCTCACCCTCGTACAGCTCACTCAACCTGTACGAGGTCACTTTGACTGGCATTCCTGAGAACGGGCGCAGGTCGTAGCCGCCGCTCATGACCGCCGTTTGAATGGGACCCCATTGAAACGTGTCGGAGGAGATGTCGACCGGGAGCGTAACCTCTAGTGCGCGCAGCCGCCTGACGATGTGTAGGCTGTTTCGCTCCGCGAGCCCGGTCGCATCGATGCTTGCGCGCGGGGCGCTCGTCG
>CAYHCN010000260.1:0-3355 GCA_964354945.1 uncultured Eubacteriales bacterium | reverse complement strand
CTCGGGGCAGACGTCATCGTGAGCGGCGGTCAGACCATGAATCCGTCGACCAAGGACATTGCCGACGCGATCTCCCGGGTGAACGCGGAGAGCGTCGTCGTCCTGCCCAACAACAAGAACATCGTGATGGCGGCGAGCGCGGCGGCGACTGTCGCCGACCGACCGGTCGCCGTGGTCCCTACCCACAGCGTGCCGGAGGCGTTCAGCGCGCTACTGGCGCTGGAGCCCGAAGAGACCGACCTGCAGGCGTCCGCCGCTGCGATGGGAGCGGCTGCCTCTCGCGTACGCACCGGCGAGGTCACCACCGCGGTGAAACGCGCCAGCTACAAGGCCGGCAGAATCAGGGCTGGCCAGGTGATCGGCATTGCCAACGACGAGATCGAGGTGGTCGGCGACAGCGTCTTCAACGTCACTCTCGAGCTCTCGGATGCGCTGGTCACCCCAGACTGCGAGATGCTCACCGTTCTGGCGGGGGCTGATCTCACCGATACCGATCTGCAGTCCCTGAGCGAACAGCTTCAGGAGCGACACCCGGACATCGGCGTCGAAGCTCACCGCGGCGAGCAGCCGCTGTATCCCGTGCTCATGGCCGCCGAGTAGCCGATCAGGGTCGTGTCGGATCCACTAGGGGAGGAACCACCGATGTCCAAGGTCGGACTCGTTGTCGATAGTACCTGCGATCTCACACCGGAATGGCTTGATGAGCACGACATCACCATGGTCCCGCTGACAGTGTTCTTCGGATCGGAGGCCTTCCTCGACTGGGTTGAGCTCAGGCCCGAAGAATTCTACGAGAAGCTCGCGGCGTTCCCGGGCCTGCCGAAGACGTCCCAGCCCTCGCCCGCCGCGTTCAGCGAGGCCTACGCACGGGCCGCGGCGGACGGCTGCGACGAGATCGTGTCCATCCACCTGTCGGGCCCGCTCTCCGGAACGATGCAGTCTGCCACCCTTGCCGCGGCGACGGCACCCGTGCCCGTCCACGTCGTTGACACCCACAAGGTGACCCAGGGGGTGGGACTGGCCATCATCGAGGCGATGAATGCGCGTGACGCCGGAGCCTCGGCTGATGAGATCGAGCGGATTGCTCGGCATACCGCGGAGAACACCCGGCTGTTCTTCCTCCTCGACACACTCGATTACCTGGTGAAGGGTGGCCGCGCAGGCAAAGCCCAGGCGCTCGCCGCGTCGCTACTCAGCATCAAGCCCGTTCTCGAGATGAACGCGGACGGCATCATCGAGCCGTACAAGAAGGTCCGGGGGGAGCGGCAGGCCGTCCAGGCACTCGCGGACACAGTGGTCGAGGATGCCGTCAAGCTTGGCCATCTGAAGGCGGGACTGCTGCACGCCTGTCACCCCGACCGCATGGCGAATCTTAAGCAGCTGATCGTCGATTCCGGCGCCGACGTCGAGTTCATCACCGAGGGGACCATCGGGGCGGTCATCGGCACGTACGCCGGTCCCGGCGCCCTCGGGGTCACCTACTTCCCGGCCAGCGCCTAGGTTCCCATGCCGACACGTAGTACTTCGATGCCCGACCGGGTCGGGGAGCTGTCTTCCTGGGATGCACCGGTAGCCTCGGCGAGGTTCGTCGATCACAGCCGGGTGGAAGCCCTGGCGCGACTAGACGTCCACACCGTGGGTGACCTCATCCACCACTACCCGTTCCGCTACCTCGACCTGACCAACGTCGCGACGCTCCGAGATGTTCGTCCGGGGACGGACGCCACGGTGGTGGGGCGGGTCCACGACATCAAGGAGAAGCGTCCGAGGCCTCGTCTGACCATCACGGAGGTCGGCCTCGTCGACGGGACCGGCGCCGTCATCGGAGTGTGGTTCAATCAATCGTGGATGGCGCAGCGTTTCGTACGTGGCGAGCGTGTCGCATTCGCAGGCAAAGTCGAGCTCGACTACGGCCTCAAGAAGATCAAGAACCCGTTCGTCGAGCGCCTCGGCAGCGACGCCGACGAGTCACGTATCGGCCGGATCCTCCCCATCCACCGTACGACCGAGGGCCTGACCACGAATTGGTTGCGGCGGCTGGTCTCGGCGGCGGTCGATGACTTCGCGAGTGTGCCCGACCATCTGCCTGCGTCCCTTCGGGCGCGCAGGGAGCTCGTGCCACTTCGCACCGCGCTGAGGGCCGTGCACTTCCCGGCCTCGATGCTCGAGGCCGAGGCGGCCCATCGCCGACTTGTCTACGACGAGCTGTTCCTTCTGCAGTGCTACATGGCGATGCGGCGGTATTCGGTGACCCGCGAGCATGCCGGCATCCGTCACCGGACGGACGGCCCGGCGCTCGAGAAGCTGCGCGGGATCATCCCGTTCCAGCTCACCGAAGACCAGCAGCGCTCTACCGACGAGGTCCTCGTCGACATGGCGTCCCCGCGCCCTATGAACCGGATGCTTCTCGGCGACGTTGGCACCGGCAAGACGCTCGTCGCGGCTCACGCGCTGGCCGCGGCCGCCGACAGCTCGAGTCAGGCAGCGATGATGGCTCCGACCGAAGTGCTCGCGACGCAATATGCCGAAAAGGTCGGCCCACTGCTGACCGAGTGCGGCGTCGCGTGGGCGCTCCTCGCGGGATCGACGCCGGCTGCCGAGCGACGCCGTATCCTCGAACAGACCGCCTCCGGCGAGGTCAGGGTGCTCTTCGGGACACACGCTCTGCTCGAGCAGTCGGTGTCGTTCGCCAAGCTCACCCTGGCCATCGTCGACGAACAGCACCGGTTCGGTGTAAGCCAGCGTCTCGGGTTGCGCGGGAAGGGCGCCTCGGCGGACCTGTTGGTCATGACCGCCACCCCGATCCCGCGTTCTC
The DNA here is from genome assembly GCA_964354945.1 of uncultured Eubacteriales bacterium. Lineage (GTDB taxonomy): Bacteria > Actinomycetota > Coriobacteriia > Anaerosomatales > CAVXGS01 > CAVXGS01. The sequence goes on along the minus strand of CAYHCN010000260.1, from coordinate 540 downwards.
TCGCTCTGACTCTCTACGGCGATCTCGACACCTCGTATCTCCGAGAGCGGCCCCACGGCTTCGGTCCCGAGCACGTCACGACGGCGGTCGTGAAGCCCACCCGCCGCGACGACGCGTACAAGAAGGTTCGCCAAGCGGTCCGGGAGGGCAGGCAGGCGTACGTGGTGTGCGCACTCGTCGACGAGTCCGACGCCGCGAGCGCACGCGCCGCGACCCGCGAGGCGGAGCGGCTCAGAACGCAGGTATTCTCGGACCTCAAGGTCGGCCTGCTCACAGGGCGGATGAAGTCCGCCGAGAAGGCGGCCGTGATGCGTGACTTCCGCGACGGCAAGGTCGACGTTCTCGTCTCGACGACGGTGATCGAGGTCGGCGTCGATGTCCCGAACGCGACGGTGATGATCGTCGAAGATGCCGAACGGTTCGGTCTGGCCCAGCTGCACCAGCTGCGCGGCCGCATCGGCAGGGGAGAGCATCCCGGGACGTTCCTGCTCTTCGCCGACGCCAAGACCGTCGAGGGCCGCGAGCGCATGGCTGCGATCG
>CAYHCN010000259.1:0-3360 GCA_964354945.1 uncultured Eubacteriales bacterium | reverse complement strand
GGCCGGCGTCGACATCGAGATCAAGCTCTAGCAACGGGTAACCGCGTCGGGGCCGACACATCGGCCACGGCGTTCGAAGATCGCGGTCCGCTGGGAAGCCGTGCAGGGTGCGCGGACGACAAACGGCCCATGACCGCCTGAAGGAAGGACAGATGAGATGGTGACCACGATCCTCGGCAGGAAGCTGGGGATGACGCAGATCTGGGGCGAGGGCGACAAGCTCGTTCCGGTGACGGTCATCGAGGCCGGACCCTGCATCGTCACGCAGGTGAAGACCGAGAAGCGCGATGGCTACAAGGCCATGCAGATCGGTTTCGGCGACATCAAGGAGAAGGCAGTCACGAAGCCGTCCGCCGGTCACTTCGCGAAGGCCAAAGTCGAGCCGAAGCGCCACCTCATGGAGGTGCGCCTCGAGGGCGACGACGGGGCGAAGGTCGGCCAGGCCATCACGGTCGGCGACTTCGCGGAGGCCAAGCGGGTGCACGTTTCGGGCACGAGCAAGGGCAAGGGCTTCCAGGGCGTCATGAAGCGGCACAACTTCCGTGGCGGCCCCGGTGGCCACGGTTCGCACGCGCACCGCGAGCCGGGCTCGGTCGGCCAGTGCGCCACGCCGGCCCGCATCTTCCGCGGCGTAGGGATGCCGGGCCACATGGGCTCGGATTCTGTGACCGTTCGCAATCTCGAGGTCGTGCGTATCGACGCCGATCAGAACCTGCTGTTGGTGAAGGGCGCCGTCCCCGGCGCTAAGGGCAGCCTGCTCACCATTCGTATGGCCTAGGCCCTTACCCGAGGACACGAGGAGAGAACTGATGGCCAAGATCGATATCAGCGACGCCACGGGCAAGAAGGTCGGCACCGCCGACCTCGCCGACGGCGTCTTCGGCATCGAGCCGAACACCTTCGCGGTGCACCAGGTGGTCCGCAGCCAGCTGGCCGGTCGCCGCGCGGGCACGCATAGCACCTTGACCCGCGGCAACGTCCGCGGTGGCGGCAAGAAGCCGTGGCGCCAGAAGGGCACCGGCCGCGCGCGCCAGGGCACGATCCGCGCTCCCCAGTGGGCGGGCGGTGGCGTGGTGTTCGGCCCGCACCCCCGGACCTACGGATTCAGGGTCAACAACAAGGTCGTCAAACTGGCGATGCGTTCGGCCCTCTCGGCGAAGCTCGCCGACGAGGCGCTCTACGTTGTCGATGGCTTCGCCTTCGACAAGCCGTCGACCAAGACCGCCAAGGCCATGATCGACGCACTCAGCATCAAGGGCCGCGTCACGGTCATCGTGGGCAACGAGGACACCAACGCGATCCTGTCGTTCCGCAACCTACCGCAGGCGCGCGTGATCACCGCCTCGGAGGCCAACACCTACGACCTCGTCGACAACAGCGCACTGCTGCTGTCGCAGCCGGTCCTGAGCTGGCTCGAGGGGGTGCTGTCGTAATGGATGCCCGCGAGATCATCATTCGCCCGATCGTCTCGGAGAAGAGCTTCGAGCTCATCGAGCAGAACCGCTACACCTTCGAGGTCGCGAAGACTGCGAGCAAGCCGCAGATCGCGAAGGCCGTGGAGGAGATCTTCAACGTGGCTGTTGCCGGCGTGAACACCATGCGTGTCACCGGTAAGCCGCGCAGGGTCCGAGTTCGGGCCGGTCATACGCGTGACTGGAAGAAGGCCATCGTCACGCTTAGGGAAGGCGATTCAATCGAGTTCTTCCAGACGCACTAGGCCCGATCAGGCGGCCTGAAGGGCGCCGGATACGCTCCGAAGTGGAGCCACCCGGCACCGTGGTAGTCCGGCGTTCGCGCTGCACGTCCCGGCAGGGCGGGCAATCGGACTGAGAGGAGCAAGGCATGGGACTGAAGAAGTACAAGCCGACTTCAGCGGGTCGTCGATTCCAGACGGTCTCCGACTTCGCGGAGATCACCTCGACGACGCCGGAGAAGTCGCTGCTCGAGCCGCTCTCGAAGAAGGGCGGCCGCAACAACAACGGCCGTATCACCACGCGGCACCAGGGTGGTGGCCACAAGCGCCGCTATCGTGTGATCGACTTCAAGCGCAAGAAGGACGGCGTTCCGGCCAAGGTCGCGACCATAGAGTACGACCCGAACCGCTCCGCCCGCATCGCGCTGCTGCACTACGCCGACGGCGAGAAGCGCTACATCCTCTCGCCGAAGGGCCTGAAGGTCGGGGACGCCATCGCGAGCGGCCCGGGCGCGGACATCCGCCCCGGCAACGCGCTGGCGATGGCCGACATCCCCGTCGGTACCGTCATCCACGCCGTCGAGCTGCAGCCCGGCAAGGGCGCTGCGATTGCTCGTTCTGCAGGTACCTCGGTGCAGCTGGTGGGCAAGGAAGGCGAGTACGCCATCCTGCGCATGCCTTCCTCGGAGATGCGTCGTGTGCTGGTCACATGCCGCGCGACCATCGGTGAGGTCGGCAACGCCGAGCACGCCAACATCTCGATCGGCAAGGCCGGCCGCAACCGCCATCTCGGCAAGCGCCCGAGCGTGCGTGGTACTGCAATGAACCCGGTCGACCACCCGCATGGTGGCGGCGAAGGCAAGAACAAGTCCGCCGGTCGTCACCCGGTCACCCCGTGGGGTGTGCCGACCAAGGGTCACCGTACCCGTCAGAAGAACAAGGCGTCCGATCGCCTCATCATCCGGCGTCGCAAGAAGTAGCACGAGGATAGGGAGCTGATAGCACCGTGAGCAGAAGCCTGAAGAAGGGCCCGTTCGTACAGCCTCGCCTCCTCGAGCGGATCAACACGATGAACGAGGCTGGCGAGAAGAAGGTCATCAAGACGTGGTCCCGCGCGTCGGTCATCTTCCCCGAGATGGTCGGGCACACGATCGCGGTCCACGACGGACGCAAGCACGTGCCGGTGTACGTTACCGAGTCCATGGTCGGCCACCGTCTTGGCGAGTTCTCGCCGACGAGGACGTTCCGTGGCCACGCCGGCGGAAGGGGCAAGAGGTAATGGAAGCCAGAGCCGTAGCACGCTACGTGCGCCTAAGCCCGCGCAAGGCGCGCCTCGTCGTCGATCTGATCCGCGGCAAGTCCGTGCCGGAGGCCAGGGCCGTGCTGCGGTTCACTCCGCGCGCTGCGGCCGAGGTCGTCGAGAAGGTTCTCAACAGCGCGGTCGCCAACGCGGAGAAGAACCTGCACGTCCGCGGTGAGGACCTCATCGTCGGGACCACGTACGTCGATGAGGGTCCGACGATCAAGCGCATCCGGCCTCGTGCCATGGGTCGCGCGTATCGGATCAACAAGCGGACGAGCCACATCACCGTCGTCGTCAAGCAGCGAGAGGAGGCGTAAACCAAGCATGGGTCAGAAGGTCCAACCAATCGGTTTTCGCCTGGGTA
>CAYHCN010000258.1:0-3388 GCA_964354945.1 uncultured Eubacteriales bacterium | reverse complement strand
GATCAGCCTCGCGTTGTCGCGCTGGTGGAGGCCGATGCTCGGCTCGTCCAAGACGTAGAGCACGCCCATCAGGCCGGCACCGATCTGCGTCGCTAGACGGATGCGCTGTGCCTCACCACCCGAGAGCGTCGCGGTGGCACGTTCCAGAGTGAGGTAGTCGAGGCCAACATCGACGAGGAATCGCAGCCGCTCCTTGATCTCCTTGATGACGCGTTCTGCGATCTGCATGTCGCGCTCGTTGAGGTCGAGTCCCTCGAAGAACGCGAGCGAGTCCTTCGCCGAGAGCACCGTGACCTCATGTATGTTCTTGTCGCCAACGGTGACCGCGAGGATCTCGGGCCTGAGGCGAGCTCCTCCGCACGTCTTGCACGGTATGACCGCCATGTACTCCTCGAGCTTGTCCTTGACCTGCTCGCTCTCGGTCTCCTTGTAGCGCCGCGTGACGCTCTCGATCGCGCCCTCGTAGCGCGAGTACCAGTGGGTCTCTCGGCCGTCTCGGGTGAGATAGTCCACGCGGATCCGCTGATCGCCGAGGCCGTACAGCAGCTTCTCCTGCGCTGCCTCGGACAAGTCGCGCCAGGGGACATCGGTACCGGCACCGATATGGCGCGCGGCAGCAGCGACCAGCTGCGGGTAGTAGTTCATGCCGGGGTTGAACGGCGCGATTGCGCCCGCCTCCAGCGAGAGCGTGTCGTCGGGGACCACGAGCGCAGGATCGGGCTCGAGACGGCTGCCCAGCCCGTTGCACTCCGGGCATGCGCCGTAGGGGCTGTTGAACGAGAAGTCGCGCGGCGCGAGCTCGTCCATCGAAACGCCGTGGACCGGGCACGCGAGCGCCTGCGAGAACTGCAGCTCCTCGCCGTCGACGATCGCGACCACGACGCTCCCTGCAGCGAGGCGAAGCGCGGCCTCAACGCTCTCGGCGAGGCGGGTACGGACGCCCTCCTTCATCACCAGCCGGTCGATCACGACGTCGATGTCGTGGCGGTACTTCTTGTCGAGGTTGATGTCCTCGTCGAGCGTGCGGACCTGGCCGTCGACGCGAACGCGCGTGAACCCTTCCCGCTTCAGGTCCTCGAGGAGCTTGCCGTACTCCCCCTTGCGACTCTTCACGACGGGAGCGAGCACCTGGAACTTGGTCCCGGTGTCCATCTCGAGGATGCGGTCGACGATCTGGTCGCCGGTCTGCCGGCGGATCTCCCGCCCGCAGATGTGGCAGTGAGGGATGCCTACGCGCGCGAACATGAGGCGGAGGTAGTCGTAGATCTCGGTGACGGTCCCTACGGTCGAGCGCGGGTTGCGGCTGGTGGTCTTCTGGTCGATTGAGACGGCCGGCGATAGCCCTTCGATGTGATCGACGTCGGGCTTGCTCATCTGGCCGAGGAACTGCCGAGCGTACGCGGAGAGCGACTCGACGTAGCGTCGCTGCCCCTCGGCGTAGATGGTGTCGAAGGCGAGCGAGGACTTGCCCGAGCCGGACAGGCCGGTGATCACCACCAGCCTGTCGCGAGGGATGTCGAGGTCGATGCCTTTGAGGTTGTGCTCGCGGGCGCCGCGGATCTGGATGGAGTCGAGGGACACTATCCGTCCTTCCGTGGTCGGACCGATTTCTGCCGAACTTGTATCGTACACCCTCCCCTGACGCGGCTCTCTGCGGCGGGTGCCCAGAGCGACAAAACCGCTGGAAGAGGCCGCAAAGTGTGACGCGTGTCACAGCGAGGAGGAAATGTCCGCCTCAGGGGCTCGAGTGCGCTAAAGGACCGCACATCGCATACCGAAACCTAGGGTGCGGCGGCCACCCGCATAGACACTGACTCGCGCACTCCCCAGCCGCCGAAGATGGTCCCCGTCGTCGCGACACTTGCTTCGCCGCGACCCGCGAAACTGAAAGCGGCGACGGGGGCTTCTCTATTCTCCCGGGAGTCCCGCGACGCGCTTCGTGCGCTCGGATGTTGCCCATCCATTTCGCGACGGTTGCAGGTTTCACCGCCAGGCAACCCCCTCGAAATCGCACCGAAACAAACCGCCACTACGCTGCCCTCCACCAAGGGACGCAGCGATGGCGCGCTGCGCATCCGGCTCCGAATGAGGGAGGAACCGAATGCCGAAGATCGACACCGGCGACACCGCTTGGCTGCTTATGTCAGCAGCGATGGTCCTGTTCATGACGCCCGGCCTCGCCGCGTTCTACAGCGGCATGGTCCGGCGCAAGAACGTCCTTTCCACGACGATGCACAGCTTCTTCGCGATGGGCCTCGTAGGCATTATCTGGGCGCTCATCGGCTACACGCTGTCGTTCTCTGACGGCTCCGGCTTCTGGGCCCCCTTCATCGGCGGCCTGAACTACGTCGGGCTGAGGGACGTGGCGAACCAGGTCGCACCGCTCGCGCAGACGATTCCCCACTCGGTGTACGCGATGTACCAGGGGATGTTCGCGATCATCACGGTCGGCCTCATCACCGGCGCCATCGCCGAGCGCATGAAGTTCAAGGCGTACGTGCTGTTCACAGCTCTCTGGGCAATCTTCGTGTACAGCCCGCTCGCGCACTGGGTGTGGCAGCCGAACGGCTGGCTGTTCAAGCTCGGCGCCCTCGACTTCGCCGGCGGAACCGTCGTCCACATCTCATCAGCGGCCGCAGCACTCGCAGCCGCGATCGTGCTCGGCAAGCGTATCGGCCACGGCAAAGAGGAGATGCGGCCTCACAACCTGCCGCTGACGATCCTCGGCGCCGGCATCCTGTGGTTCGGGTGGTTCGGCTTCAACGCCGGCTCCGCCCTTGGCGCGAACCAGCTGGCCGGCACCGCGTTCATGAACACGAACATCGCCGCCGCCGCGGCGCTGCTCGCGTGGACCCTCGTCGAGGTGTTCCACCGCGGCAACCCGACCGCGCTGGGCGCCGCATCGGGCGCCGTTGCCGGCCTCGTCGCGATCACCCCCGCCGCGGGCTTCGTCGAGCCGTGGGCGGCGATCATCATCGGACTCATCGCCGGCTGTCTTTGCTACTTCGGCCTGTTCATCAAGGGCAAGTTCGGCTTCGACGACGCGCTCGACGTCGTGGGCATCCATGGCGTCGGCGGGACGACCGGCGCGATCCTCACGGGCGTCTTCGCCACGACCGCCATCAACAGCGCAGGGCGCAACGGCCTGCTGTACGGCGGGACCAGTCAGGTGCTCATCCAGCTTGCCGGCGTGGTCGCTGCGTGGGTGTTCTCTTTCGTGCTCGCGTTCGCATTCCTGAAGCTGACCGATGCGGTGCTCGGCCTGCGTGTCGACGCCGAGACGGAGATCCGCGGGCTCGACCTCGGCGAGTTCTCCGAGGCTGGCTACGAGCTCGAAATGTAGGACGGGTACGCTTCCAAGAAGACACGGCAGAAGCCACACGACCCC
>CAYHCN010000257.1:0-3393 GCA_964354945.1 uncultured Eubacteriales bacterium | reverse complement strand
CGTCGTCGGACTTGCGGGCGATCGCGTCGAGCGTTGCCTGCATCGACTCGAGGCGACCGCGAAGCTCGCCGATCTCGAACCTCAGCCCATCGATGTGCTCGGCGAGATCCGCCTGGGGGCCGCCCTCTTCGAGCTCGCCGCGGGCGATCTGGGCCTTGATGCGCTCCTTCTCCTCGGCCACGAGTGCGGAGAGCCCGTCGACGAACGCGTCGGGGCCGCCCTCCATCTCGCCGGGTTGCTGCTCGGCACCACGCTCGACAGCCGCCTTCCATCCCTCATCGGCGGTTTCGTGCACGAGCGCCCATGACGCGAGGAACCTCAGGAACGGATCGGTCGCCATGGCGAAGGCTCCTCTCAGCGGTCGCGACGTCTCGGCGTGAGCAGACGCATCCCGTTCAGTATGACCAGAAGCGCGACGCCTGTGTCGGCGAATACCGCCATCCACAGGCTCGCGATGCCGAACACCGCGAGTACGAGCACGATCAGCTTGACCACGACCGAGAATGCGACGTTCTGGCGGATGATGCGCACGGTGCGCCTTGCGAGGGCCAAGAACCCGGGGAGCGCTGTGAGGTCGTCGGCCATCAGCGCGACGTCAGCGGTCTCGAGCGCGGTGTCGCTGCCGGCGGCTCCCATCGCGACGCCGACGTCGGCAAGTGCGAGAGCGGGTGCGTCGTTCACGCCGTCGCCGACCATCGCGACGACCGTCCCCGGCTCGGAGCGCAGCTCGTTGATCGCGGCCGTCTTGTCGGCCGGGAGCAGGCGCGCGCGGACATCGGCGATGCCGGCCTGTTCGGCGATAGCGCGACCGGTGCGCTCGTGGTCACCGGTGAGCATCAGGATGCGGTCGATGCCGAGCCGGTGCAGCGCCGAGACGACCGAGCGCGCCTCGGGGCGGACCTCGTCGGCGATGCCGATGAGCCCGATGACCTGTCCGCCGAGTACCACCACGACCGAGGTGAGCCCCGCGACCTCGAGGCCGCCCGACGCGACGAGCATCTCCGAGTCGGGCACCGACAGCGCGTCCTCGACGAAGGCCGGCGTGCCGACGGCAGCCGGCAACCCCTGAACGGTGCCTCGCAGCCCGCGTCCGGGCACCTCGGTTACGTCGCGCGCGAGGTCGGGCCCGACCCCGCCCCCGTCCGCTCGAACGATCGCTTGAGCGAGCGGGTGCGCTGAATGAGCCTCGAGCGCCGCAGCAACGGACAGGACCTCGTCGCGGTCGTAGTCGTTCAGCGGCAGGACCTCGGCCACCTCCGGGCGGCCCACGGTCAGCGTGCCGGTCTTGTCGAACGCGACCGCGTTCACGCCGGCGGCGATCTCGAGATACGCGCCCCCCTTCACCAGGACGCCATCGCGTCCGGCGCGGGTGATCGCCGAGACGATCGAAACGGGTGTCGAGATGACGAGCGCGCAGGGACACGCTACGACGAGGACGACCAGCGCCCGCTGGAACCACGCCTCGAACCCGCCCATGCTCACGTTCAGCAGCACCCCGAGTAGCGGAGGCACGACCGCGATAGCCACGGCGAGTGCGACGACCGCGGGGGTGTACCAACGGCTGAACCTGTCGACGAGCCGCTGCACCGGCGCCTTCGTGGCCTGGGCTTCCTCCACGAGGTAGACGACGCGGGCGAGGGTCGATTCTGTGGCCGGCGCAGTCGTCACGACCTCAAGTGCGCCAGTCGTGTTGAGCGATCCGGCGAACACCTCGTCGCCCACGGACTTGTCCGAGGGCACCGACTCCCCCGTGATCGCCGCTTCGTCGAGGGCCGATCCTCCCAGCGAGATCACGCCGTCGAGCGGTACTCGTTCACCGGGCCGGATCAGGATCGTCTCGCCGACCTCGATCCGGGCCGAGGGTACCTCGGTGACCTGCCCGTTTCGGCGGACCCTCGCCATCTCCGGGGCGAGCGACATGAGGTCGCGGATGGAGCGCCGCGTGCGCTCGAGGGCGCGCGCCTCGAGGTACCCCCCCAGTGCGAACAGGAACGTGACCGCCGCGCCCTCGCCCCATTCGCCGATCGCTGCAGCCCCGAGGACTGCGATGCTCATCAGCACGTTCATGTCGATCATGCGGGCGCGCAGGGCGACAAGCGCGCGCCGCCACACGAGGGCGCCGCCGAACACGATCGCGAGCCCGAATGCGACGTCAGCGGCAACAGCCGGGGCGTTTGCCAGCTGCAGCGCCCAGCCCACAAGAGCGAACACCCCCGAGCCGTACACGGCGATCTCAGCGCGGTAGCGCTGGTGCCACGGCAGCTCAGAGGGCCCGCCCTCGGCCGCCGAGGCCTCGTCCAGCGGCACGATTCCGTGGCCGCTCTTCTCCACGGTGGATACGACGGCCGCTCGCGGATCGGAGACCGGATCGTACTCGACGAGAAGCGTGCCGCTCGCGAAGTTGATGTCGGCGCTTGTCACGCCGGGGAGCCGTGCAACCGACGCACCCACGGTGCGTGCGCAGTCGGGTCAATCGAGCCCGGTGACGCGCCACGCGGCGTGTCTCACCGCCGCGGAGAGGTCGTAGCCGAAGCGGTCGAGGTCCTCGGCGAGCTCGCCTTCGGAAATGCGCGCGTCGTCGTAGTCGACCCGAACGGCACTGCCCCCAGGATCGCACTCGACCCGCATGACCCCGGGGACCTCTTGGAGCGCCTGGCAGACGCGCTCGGCACAGCCCAGGCATCGGACCGCGCTGCCCGAGTGCGGTATCTCGAATGTTGCGGAGGTTCGTGTCACGAGGCTTCCAGGCCCCTATCCCCCGCTGCGGGTGAGCCGAGCCCTACTTCGCATACGGGTTGAAGTCGGGGTAGTCGTCGTAGACGGGGTCGAACGTGTCGACACTGGCGTTGATGCCCAGGGCTTCGAGCATGGCGAAGTAGTCCTGCTCCGAGTACTCCCGGTTCAGGATGTGGAACCGGGCACCGTTGAGGCCCACACAGTACGCACAGTCCCGGCAGTCCACGCACTGTACGCACTCGACGAGAGTGTCGGAGTTGTGGCAGTTGATCGCGCTGCGAGAGTTGTAGACGTAGTTGCAGTTCTGACACGCCTCGATGTTGAAGCAGCCGTAGTTGTTGGACCGGTCGCGATCGAGGGTGTGGTCGTTGCGAAGACGCATCCACTCCCGATCGAGCTCTGCCTTGTCCATGCATGCCTCCCGCATCGCCTAGCGCTCTGCCAATACTACTCGGTCGAGCACCGACGACGCACCGCGTCGCGCCCGTAGCCTATGATTCGGCGTATCGGGCGCATCCCATCATCGGGTGTCCCCGCCGAACCGCTGCCGGTGCCGGTGCCGGTGCCAAGGAGGATTCGCATGTCCGAGAAGCGCTTGTGGGTTTGGGTCCTCGTGGTCTCGCTCGTGACGCTGGCGCTCGGATTCGGCGTCGCGTG
>CAYHCN010000256.1:0-3394 GCA_964354945.1 uncultured Eubacteriales bacterium | reverse complement strand
GATCCTGTGCCTCACGACCGTTCCAGCCGGAGCGTCACCCCGCTCCGACAAGGTCGCGCGCGCAAAAGCGGTCAAGGGCGAGATCGACGTGCTTCGCGACCGGACTGAGATCGCCGCCGAACGCTACAACGCGGCGCTCATCCGCTACGAGAACTACCGCACCAAGCGCAAGCAGGCTGAGGTTCGCCTCACCAAGGCGCGCAAGAAGTACAACCGATACCAGACCCACCTCAACGGCAGGGTGTTGTCGATGTACCGGGGTGGCGCCACGGGCTTCATCGACGTGCTGTTCGGAGCGAAGGACTTTCAGCAGTTCGCCTCGACGTGGGACTTCCTGACCACTCTGAACGACCGAGACTCGTCCAACATCGTCAAGCTCCGTACAGCCAAGCGGGAACTCGACGCAGCGCGCAGGGACGTGCGCCGGGCCGAGGTGGCCGCGGCCGGTCAGCTCAAGACGGCCCGAGCGGCGAAGAGGTCCGTCGAGTCGCAGCTCGCGAAGCAGCGCAGCCTACTCTCGGGCATCCAGTCCGAGATCGCCGCGCTCGACCGCGCAGAAGAGGCGCGTCAGGCGGCGGCGGCTCGCGCCTCTGTCACCAGCGCATTCAACGGCTTCAGGTCCTTCCCGCCGCCCACGCGGGCACCCCGCAGCGAGGTCGTCCAGATCGCGATGCGCTACCTCGGTGCACCGTACGTGTACGGCGCCGCGGGTCCCAACACCTTCGACTGCAGTGGCTTCACCATGTTCGTGTACAACCAGGTCGGGGTCGGCCTTCCGCACAACGCGGCCATGCAGCAGAGCGTGTGCGAGCCGGTCGGCCGCAGCGACCTTCAGCCGGGCGACCTTGTCTTCTTCGGTCGGCCCGCCCACCACGTTGGTCTGTACATCGGCGGCGGCAACATGATCCACGCGCCACATACCGGTGACGTCGTCCGCATCGCGCCGGCGTTCCGCTCCAGCTTCAGCGGCGGTGGGCGGCCCTAGATCACGCCCTTTTCGCCGTCGGGGCTGTTGTGAGGCCCGAATGTCGCCGATAAGCGACGTGGGAGCGTGACATATGGCGCAACTTGATGGATTGCTCAAGATCATAGCCGACCGGGGTGCCTCGGACCTGCACATCAAGGCGGGCAGCGCACCTGCACTTCGGCTCAACAACCGGCTTACGGTGCTCAAGGACCTGCCGTCGCTGACGCCCGACCAGACCCGTGCGTTGGCCATGGAGCTCATGGACGAGCGGGCCCGCAGGCACTTCGAGCAGAACCTCGAGGCCGACTTCGCGTACTCGCTGGCCGGGGTGGGCCGGTTTCGGGTCAACGTCTTCCATCAGCGGGGGACCGTCGGTATCGCTCTTCGCCGAGTCACCATGGATCACCGCAGCTTCGAGGAGCTCGGGTTGCCGGGGGTCATTCGCAAGCTCGCCGACGAGCCGCGAGGCATGATACTCGTGACCGGTACCGCCGGCTCGGGCAAGACCACCACGCTCGCCGCGATGATCGACCACATCAACGAAACGCGCGATGCGCACATCATCACCATCGAAGACCCCATCGAGGTCCTCCACCAGGACAAGAAGTGCGTAGTCAACCAACGCGAGATCGGTATCGACACCGACAGCTACGCCGAGGCCCTCAAGCACGTCGTCAGGCAGGATCCCGACATCATCTTCATCGGCGAGATGCGCGACGTGGAGACGGTCTCCGCGGCCGTGACCGCAGCCGAGATCGGCAACCTCGTTCTATCGACGCTGCACACGGTCGACGCCGCCGAGACGATCCACCGCATCATCGACTTCTTCCCGCCTCACCAGCAGAAGCAGATCCGCATCATGCTGGCGGCCACCCTCAAGGGCATCGTCTCGCTGCGGCTCATCCCCTCGATCGACGGTGGACTCGTGCCGGCCGTCGAAGTGATGGTGACGACCGGGACGATCAAGGAGTACATCGTCGACCCGGACAAGACCTACCTCATCCGAGACGCGATGGAAGAGGGCTCGTACTACGGGATGCAGACCTTCGACCAGTCGCTGCTGCGGCTGTACCAGGACCGAAGGATCACGCTCGAGGACGCCATCGCGATGTCCCACAACTCGCACGACTTCAAGATCAAGGTGCGGCAGCTGGGCATCAACCCCGATCGCGCGTCGCAGCCCTCGGGCACGCCCGCTTCGGTCACCTCGAACTAGTCGTCGCCTCTCGGCCCATCGGCAGCTCCGGGCATCGCCGCGCCCTCCGAGCGTTGCGCCCTGCGCACCGCAACCTTGCCGACGATGTAGGCCGTTGCAGCGACTCCCACAGCCGCTCCTACCGTGTCGGTCAGCCAATCCAGGGGGTCGGGGGTCCGCTGGGGCACGAATGACTGGTGGAACTCGTCGCTTATGCCGTAGAGCGACGCGATCACGATCGCCAGCACGATTCCCCGCACGCCGGTCGATGGTCCGCCCAACGCGAGCCATACGAGGGCGCCGAGCACCGCGTAGACCGCGAAGTGCGCCTCGACGCTCCACCGTCCCGGGAGGTGCGAGCCGCTCTGGGCGGACAGCGCGAAGATCACCCCGGCCCAGGCGAGCGCGGGCAGCCAGCTGAGGAGTGTCCGGGGGAGGCGGTCCATGTCGGCGCAGTGTACCATCGGTGTTCCGCCTTCCCTGCCCGTGGCGACGATGGCACGCGGGCGAAAGGGAGGGCGGGTGTCACGTCTCCCGCCGTCTTCGGAGTCGCATGGATCGCCGAGGCTCAGTCATCGCCGTGGTCGTGTCCGCCCTGCTGTTCGGCACGCTCGCGGTGCTGACCCCGCTGGCGTACCAGGCGGGTGCGAAGCCCCTGCCGCTGCTGGCGTGGCGGTTCCTGATCGCATCGGTGCTTCTCGGCGGGACGATGGCACTGCGTCGACCGTCGGCGCTCAAGGTCCCTCTGTCGGACGTGGGGAGATTCGCGGCGCTCGCGGTCACCGGGTACGGGTTCGCCTCGATCTGCTTCTTCTTCGCCCTGCTCTACGCCTCGGCGTCGGTCGTGGCCGTGCTTCTCTACACGTATCCGGCGATGGTCGCGATCGTGTCGTGGATCCTGGGGATCCAGCGCCCGAACGTGAAGCAGGTCGTCGCCATCGCCGTCACTTTCGCGGGCGTGGTGCTGGTGCTCGACCCGTTCGAGCCGGGCGTGACGGTCTCCACGACGGGCTTGCTGCTCGGACTGGGTGCTGCCGCGGGGTACACGTCGTTCAATCTGCTATCGGCGCGATGGTTGCCCGGCCGCTCGCGACTCGTGATCATGGCGTACACCTTCGGGATCGCTTCGCTCTTCGTGGGCGCGGTCACTTTGCTGGTGGGGCAATCCCTGTCTCCGGCCTCGTGGCAGCCCCAGGTGTGGGTGCTGCTCGCCGCGATCGTCGCGCTGCCGA
>CAYHCN010000255.1:0-3443 GCA_964354945.1 uncultured Eubacteriales bacterium | reverse complement strand
TCGCCTCGCCGAGAACGTTCACCCGGCAGAACAGCTGGAGGTCACCAGTCGCATCTCGGATGACGAGGAACGCGACCTTGCCTTGGTCGCGCTTGGCGACGAGCCGCCCCGCGACGGTGACCACGACGTCGGTCTCGGCGCCCGGCTCGAGCTCGTCGAACTCGGCGGCTATCTCCCCGGCGCGATGGCTGACGGGCCAGCGGTCGACATAGGGCTCTGCACCAGCAGCGCGGAGGGAATCGAGTTTGGCTCGGCGGACGACGAAGGGATCGTCGTCCTCGGGTGCGCCTGGCGTGTAGCCGTCGTCGGCGCTCATGGGACTAGCGACGGGTGATCTTCACGATCTCGTACTCGAGCTTCTTGCCCGAGGGAGTCGTGACTTCGACGGTCTCGCCCTTCTTGCGGTCCATGATCGACTGGCCGACCGGGGACTCGTTGCTGATCCGGTCGTTGGCGGGATCCGCCTCAGCGGAGCCCACGATCTGGTAGGAATGCACGTCGCCCGAGCTCATGTCCTTGAGCTCGACATGGCAGCCGAGGCACACCTTGTCGTTCTTCTTGGGCGCGTCGATGATCGTCGCGTGAGCAAGGATCACGTTGATCTCGATGATGCGGCTCTCGAGCCACGCCTGCTCGTTCTTGGCGTCGTCGTACTCGGAGTTCTCCGAGATGTCGCCGAACTCCTTGGCTTCCTTGATGCGCTCGCCGACTTCTCTGCGGCGAACGGTCTCGAGGTGCCGAAGCTCCTCTTCGAGGCGGGCCTGCCCCTCAGGGGTCAGGGCGATCTCTTTGTGCATGGTCCCCCAGTGCTCCTATCAGTGCGTGACATATGCCCCGCACACACACGGGCTGCCCGCATTTGACAGGCAGCCCGCCGGAAATGTCCCGGAAAGTATACGCGACTCTTCGGCCGCTTCAAGTGAAACGTGAAAACGGTCGCAACAGCTCTTCGACCGAGTGGTCAGACCTCTTCGTCCTCGACAGCGGCGGCGGCCTTCTTCTTGGCGGGTGCATCGGCCTCGAGGACTTCGTCCTCGCCCTCGCCGTCAACGCCCTCGCGGATGGCCTTCATCGTCTTGCCGAGCGACTTGCCAAGCTGCGGCAGCCGCTTGGGACCGAAAAGGATGAGCACGACCAGCAAGATGAGGCCGAGCTCCAACGGACCCAGACCGAAAATCCTCATGCGAATGCCTCCAAATCGTGGTGCGTACCGCCGTACCGGACGGCCTACGCAACAGCAGCAGCAACTGTACCACCATGACCCCTGCCTAGCCATGGTCCTTACGCGCCTGCGACAGCCTCTGCTCTCGACAGGTAGTACAGGGTGTGGAGCAGCTCTCGGACCGGATCGGTGTTGTGCACTCGGCAGTCATCAGGGACGGTCACGTGCGTCGGCGTGTAGTTCAAGATCACCCTGATGCCGGCAGCCACCATCGCATCCACCACGTCCTGGGCAGCCTCAGACGGAACGGCCACCACCCCGAAGCGGATGCTCTGCTGCTTGGCAAGTCGACCCATCTCGGAGATGTCCCTCACGACGAGGTCGCCGACCCGGCTTCCTACCTTCCCGGGGTCGTTGTCGAAGAGAGCCGTGATCTGGAACCCTCGGGCGTTGAACCCGTCGTAGGCGGCGATGGCCGAGCCGAGGTTGCCCGCCCCCACGAGCGCGATGCGGTGAGAATGGTCCGAGCCGAGGATGCGCTGGATGCGCTCGATGAGGATCCCGACGTCGTAGCCGACGCCTCGCTTGCCGAAGGAGCCGAAGTACGCGAGGTCGCGCCTGATCTGCGCGGCATTGACGTCGGTGAGCTCGGAGAGTTGTGCCGAGGACGCGGTGCTAGAACCGTCGTGCCTGAGCTGAAGAAGAGCGCTCAGATACGTAGGCAGCCGCTCGATCACACCCTGCGGGATGTGTTCCTGAACCAGTTCGGTCACATGCGCTCACATTGCCGGAGAGCCCACTTACCCTGTCTCACATAGTAACAACAGTTACAAAGTGCTACAAGGCATTCGCGCACATAAACGAGGTATTTCGAGGGCCTTCTGCCTGCGGGTACTGCAACCTCAGCCTGCCCCGCCGAGGATGTCTGCTACGCAGTCCCCTGGATTGCGTCGGCGCGCTGGAGCAGGTCGATGACGTCCGCCCTCGTGAGGATCCCGACCATCCGACCGCCCGAGACCACGAGGAGCGCTCCGGGCCGATCCGGTATCAGCCGCTGGAGCGTGTCGTCGACGTGGGTTGCCGCGTCCACGACGAGCAACGCGAGGTCGCGATCGGACCCATCGAGCACGCTGCGGAATGGCCACTCCTCGCGAGGGATCTCCTTGAGCATCGGCAGGGAGATCACGCCAACTATCTGCCCCTCGCTCATGACCGGATACCGGCTGTGACGGCCGCCGAGGAAGTACTGGTGGGCCGCGTCCTCGAGCGTGATGTCCCCTGGGATGACCTGCGGCGACGGAGTCATCGCATTCGCCACCACGAACTTGGACAGCTGGTCCTTGATCAGAACTTGCCGATACGCCGTGCCCGCCATGGTGGTGATGAACCAGCCGATAAGCCCGAGCCAGATGAATGCCAGCGGCTGGCCGCCGGCCAGGCTCCCGCCGGTGAGCAGATTCACTGCGAACAGCGCGATCATCGCCCATCCGACAGCCTGGCCCACCCGAGCGGCCCACCTCGTCGACTTCACGAGGTCCCCCGTGATGCCCCACAGGATCGAGCGTAGTACTCGGCCGCCATCGAGTGGGAAACCGGGGAGCAGGTTGAAGACGCCGAGCAGCACGTTCACGAAGGCAAGGTAGTACAGGGGCGACCACACCCACCACGCCGCACCATTGGCCTCGAGCACGTAGTAGCCGACAAAAGACAGCGCACCGATGAGCAGACTCATCGCCGGCCCGGCAAACGCCATGACGAACTCTTTGCCCGGCGAGTGGGGCTCCTCCTCCATCTGCGACACGCCGCCCAAGAGGAACAGGGTGATCCGCGTGACCGGGACGCCGCCAGCTTTCGCGACGACCGAGTGGCTCAGCTCATGCAGGATCAGCGACGCGAAGAACAGCGCTGCCGAGACCATCGCTACCACGGCGTACTGCCACGTCGGTTCGCCTCGAGCGACGGACGGGAAGTACGCCGTCGCCAGACTGAACGACACGAAGCCGAAGATGATGAGCCACGTGGCGTTGATCTCGATCGGGATGCCGAACACCTTCCCGATCCGGAACGCCGGCAAGTCGAACACGCTATCCCCTCCGTTGTGCGTCTCTTGGCTTCGCGGGCCGTGGTTAGAACTCGGCACCCTCCAGGGCGTGCGCGCACGGGCAATCCCGAGTCTCGGGCAGGACGGGGATCATCGCGTACAGGAGATCCTTGACCCTTTGGTTGTTCTCGTTGAATACCCGGATCACTTCCTCGTTCGTTACGGGGGCAACGTCCTCGG
>CAYHCN010000254.1:0-3456 GCA_964354945.1 uncultured Eubacteriales bacterium | reverse complement strand
GCCAGAGACGGACTTGAACCGCCGACACGGGGATTTTCAGTCCCCTGCTCTACCATCTGAGCTACCTGGCCGTGGCCTGTGAATGCTACATACCCGCCTGGGCCAGGGTCAAGGGGGAGGGGAGCGCCGCCCAGAGGCACCCCCGCAACCTCGTGCCGAGCCCCTCAATCCGCGTGGTGACCGGCGTCACGTTCGCCCAGCTCAGGGTCAGTCTGCAGCCGTTCACTGCCGATACTCCATGTGGATTGACAATCCGTCAGAGACTACGAGGAGCCGCTACGGTGCTCGGAGCCAGCAGATGAGCCGCCCCATCAGCAACGTGCCCCTCGAACTGTCCGAGGTCATGGTCGGCCACGTCCGTCTGGTCGCCCGTCCCGGCATGCGCTTCCCGGTGTGCCAGCAGGACGGCCGGCTCACGGTCTCCGTTCCCGAACTCGGCTTGCACGTGAGCGCGCGTGACCGGCGGGCGCTCGCTGAGTCGGTGGAGATCGCTGTCGCCCGAGCGTGGCGGGAGGCGCGCCTCGAGTATCTCCTCGACGACACCGACGAGTGCTCGGCTCGTCAGAAAGCCCGGCTCGAGCGCTGGTTCAAGGAGTACTAAGCCGACGTCGCGGCCCATCGTGCGACCCCCGCCCGCCGCACCGCGCCGTTTCGCACTTACCTGACCTGCCGCTATCCTTGCGCTAGACGCCCTCTCGGCTGCTCGCGACATCCCCTCACACACCGTTCCAGTTGGCACCGCACGCGCTCAATGGTTCTTGGCAGCGGGCGTGGATTCGGCGGTGCGGCTTACCTGGAGCTCTCCGATAGCCGAAGTAGCTGTGGGGGATCGACGCGCACCGGAGGTGACGTGGCCCGACTGGGACGACAGAGCATGACGCGAGGCGCGGCGGCACTGCTGCTCGCGGCGTCGCTGCTCGCCCAGCCAGCCTCGGCCGTCGCCGCCCCCTCCGTGCAGGCTCAGAAGAAGGCGGCGCTCGCGGAGATCGAGCAGATGAAGGTCGAGTTCGCGAAGCGAGCTGAGGAGTACGCCGACGTCAACCAGCGCATCGAGGCGATGCAGATCGAGATCGCCGACGTGAACAAGCAAGTCGAGGCGCAGGACCAGACACTCGAGGGCATGAGGGCCAGGCTCGGACAGCGGGCTAGGCAGCTCTACCGCTCCGACCAGCTCGACATCCTGAATATCCTGCTCGGCGCGCAATCTACGGTGGACCTCGTGAACCGCATCAGCTTCCTGGTGTGGGCGACGCAGCAGGATACGCGGCTCATCACCGACGCGACCAAGGCCAAGCGCGAGACGGAGTGGATGCAGAATCACCTGAACGACCGCATGAACGAGCTTCAGCAGCTACAGGCCGAGGCGGACACCCGGCTCGAGCGCATCCAGCGGATGATCGCGTTCCGCCAGGAACAGGTGAAGAAGCTCGGCAGCGGGATCCAAGCCATCCCGCGCTCGAGCGGCGGTCGTCTTGTTGCCGCCGGAGACCTGCCGAGCGGCCAGTTCGACCCCACCACCATCATGTCCGACAGCTCGTTCCGGGACGTCTCGGGCAGCGCGGCGGAGATTCAGGCCTTCCTCGACCAGCAGCCCGGCTCGCTCAAGTCGTATCGCGGTACCGACCACAACGGTGCCACCAAGTCCGCCGCCGAGATGATTGCCGAGGCAGCGGTCGCGTGGAACGTGAGCCCCAAGGTCATCTTGGTGACGCTGCAGAAGGAACAGTCCCTGTTGGCTCGGCAGAACCCCGGGAGCAACGCGCTGGACTGGGCCCTCGGCGTGGGCAAGACCGACAGCAGCACGCTGTATCGCTACAAGGGTTTCGGCAACCAGATCTGGTACGGCGCTGCGACGCTCAACAACAACGCCGAGCGATGGAAGCCGGGCGTGCAGCTCAGCATCGACGGCAACTACCTCACCCCGAGCAACAGCGCAACGCATTCGCTGTACCGCTACACGCCTCACATCCGAGGCAACACGTCGTTCTGGATGCTGTACTGGCGCTACTTCGGCGACCCGCGGGCGTAGCCGACGTGCTAGGCGCGGCGCAGCGCCTCACCGAGCGTCTCCGGAAGGCCCTTCTCCCGCATCGCCGAGACGACGGCGTCGAGGTCGTACTCGACGCGGTGGATGACGAGGCCGACGAATGTGCGACCGCTTGGGTCGGCTGGCGCGACCGCTTCGTCATGCGGAGCTGCAGTTCGCACCTCGTCTTCGTTTCCAACGACGAGCTCGACCCAGCACGCACGGGGATCGCCATCCTTTGGCTTGCCGACCGAACCTGTGCTGACGTAGTGCACAGGCCGCCCGTCCACGCCGGTCATCACGCGGTGATACGGGATGTGCACGTGGCCGACGCACACGAGATCTGCGCTGGCCTCTCCGGCCAGCCGAGCAAGTTGCTTGTCGGTCCGATCGGGGAGGAGGTACTCGTTGATCTTCCTGGGGCTGCCGTGGGCGAGGAGCGTGCGTACGCCGTCGAGGTCGAGGTCGAAGCGGTCGGGGAGCGCGGCAAGCCAATCGTGGGCCGCGTCGTCGAGGGCGGCGTCGGTGAACGCGTACGACGCGGCGCCGTCCGACTTGGCCTGCTCGGTCGCGTAGTAGCACCCGCACTCGCCGCGTCGGTGGCCGACGCCGTCGTCGTAGTTGCCGCGGATCGTAGGGATGCCGGCGTCACGAATCCTGCCGACCACCTCCGCTGGCGCTGGCCCATATCCCACCAAGTCGCCCAGGCAGTAGGTCGACTCGGCAAGGTCAGCCGCCGCGATACCCGCGAGTACCGCGTCGAGTGCGACGAGGTTCGCATGCACGTCAGAGAAGAGGGCGAGGCGCTTCATTGGAGCGGATCCCTTCGAGGGGCGGCGGGCTACTCGGTCTCGTTCAGCATCTGGCTCACGGCGCAGCCATCTTCGAGCCGACCCAGCGTCTCGTCCGCCTCGCTGAGCAGGTCCGCCTCCAGCGGAACGCGCTCACCGGGGTAGTAGCGGCGCCCGAAGGCGAGCGCGACGTTCACGAGTCCGATGAGCACGGGCACCTCCACGAGCGGGCCGATGACCGATGCGAAAGCCTGTCCGCTGTTGATGCCGAACACGGCGATGCAGACTGCGATGGCGAGCTCGAAGTTGTTGGAGGCGGCGGTGAACGAGAGGGTGGTCGTCTTGGCGTAGTCGTGGCCCCTCGCCTTTGCCACGAAAAACACGAGGAAGAACATGATCCCGAAGTAGACCAGCATCGGAATCGCGACGCGCACGACGTCCAAGGGGATCTGCAGGATCATCTCGCCCTTCAGCGAGAACATCACGAAGATCGTGAACAGCAGCGCCACGAGCGTGACCGGCCCTACCCTCGGCACGAAGACCTCGTCGTACCAGCACGCCCCCTTGTACCTGCGGAGGGTCACGCGCGAGATGGGGCGGCTTGTTGCGTCCCGGGCAAAGAAGGAGCCGGCAGAGCTT
>CAYHCN010000253.1:0-3461 GCA_964354945.1 uncultured Eubacteriales bacterium | reverse complement strand
CGCCTTGGGGCGAGCCCCGCATCGCGCCGAGATACGCCTCGACCTCGCGTTTCAGGGCCTGGTCGGTTGCAGCATAGAGACTGTCCACGGACACGAGATAGCTCAGCGTGACGAGCACGCACGCGGTCACGAACAGCGTCAGCGTGCTCGCGAGCACGACGCGTCCGCGCGCGCCGAGGCGATGGGGCTTCTCGGCAGGGGCGCTAGCCGCGCACACGGTAGCCGGCCCCGCGCACGGTCTCGATCACGCTCGGCTCGCCGGGCGCATCGAGCTTGCGACGGAGATAGCCGACGTAGACGTCGACGACGTTGCTCCCGGGATCGAAGTCGATGCCCCACACCGCATCCAGCAGTTGCTGGCGTGTCATCACCTGGTCCGCGTGGCGCATGAGGTACTCGAGCAGCGCGAACTCTCGGCTCGGCAAGTCGACGCCCGGGGTCTCGCCTCGCTGCACGACTCGAGTACGGGTGTCGAGGGAGATGTCGCCCACGGTCACTACCCGTGCTGATGCCTGTGCGCCTCGCGTGTTGGCGCGTACGCGCGCGGCGAGCTCCGCGAAGGCGAACGGTTTCACGAGGTAGTCGTTGGCGCCTTGGTCGAGCAGCTCGACCTTGTCGTCGATCTCGCCGAGAGCCGAGAGCACGATCACGGGGAGTTCGGGGTCCTTGGCCCTGGCCGCGGCGAGCACCTCGCGGCCGTTGCCGTCGGGGAGGAGCAGGTCGAGCAGGACGAGGTCCCACTCGTAGGCGGCCACCAGACTGCTCGCCTCTGCGACCGTTGCCGCCCGCTCCACCGAGTGACCCTCGGCGGAGAGCCCCTTCTCCACGAAGGAGGCGATCCGGTCCTCATCCTCGACGAGCAGGATCCTCAACTTCGGTCCTTTCCCCTGGCGGGGTGATATGCCCGCTCAAACGGGGCGCGGCATGGGCGTTGGAGAGGATTCTCTCAGGTTCGAAGCGGTCGTGCAGCGGCGTGGGAGCGGGTACTAGTCGTCGGAGTGCTCGTCGCGCACCTTGGGCTTGATGGTCTCGTGGTCGCCGTCGGAGTCGCCGTCGTGATCGCCACTGGAGCGCGAGCCCGAGGACGACGCCTTGCCGCTCGACGTGCTACCCGCCGATGTACCGCCCGTGCGCCCCGCCGAGCTTCCCGCTGGGGCGGTCTGCCCGTTGTTCGGCGCCGCTGCAGGCTTGCGCGGCTTCGCTGCGGTCGCTGGCGCGTTGGCGCTGGCGTCCGGGGGCGTCTCAATGGCGGCAGCCGCGGCTTCGGCGGCCAGCGGCAGGCCCGTCGCGAGACTGGGGACTCCAGCGATCTGCCGGGGGCCGGTGGGGGTCGTGAGCGCGAACGCCGCCGCGACGCCGGCAACGAGGACGATTGCCGCAGCGGTGGCGGCGATCGTGAGCGCTCTGCGATTCGTCCTCGGCATCAAAGGCCTCTAGTCGTCGTCCGGGGGGTTGCCCTTGTGGCACGTACAGTACAGCTTCGGTGGTCCCGACGGGTGGCACTTGCTGCACGCGAAGCTGCGGTAGGTGTGTTCCCCACCGGGGATCGACGGGTGCCTGAACGTCGCGTTGCTCCATGCGCGGCTCGGCGAGTGGCACGACGCGCAGCTCGTGCCGTAGTGGTTCGCGGGGGCAGAGTGGCACGAGGCGCAGCTCTTGGAGCTGGGATGCACGAACCTCCACGATGCGCCGACCCGATGGCAGCTGGTGCAGCTGCCCGACCGGTGCCCGGCGGGACGCCTGTGACACGTCGTGCAGCTCGACGAGCTCGGGTGCGTGAACAGCCACGACACGCCGACCCTGCGGTGGCACGTCGCGCAGCTGCCCGAACGGTGGCCGGCTGGTCGCCGGTGACAGGTCGCGCAACTGCTCGAGCTCGAATGGCTGAACGCCCACGAAACGCCGACACGGCGGTGGCAGGTCGAACACGATCCGCTGCGGTGCCCGGCGGGACGCGCGTGGCACGCGGTGCAGCTGGACGACTTCGGATGGGTGAACGCCCACGTCACGCCGGCTCGGCGGTGACACGTCGCGCAGCCGCCGGACCGGTGGCCCGCGGGACGAGCGTGACAGGCCGAACACGATGACGACTTCGGATGGGTGAACGCCCAGCTCGCGCCGACGCGCTTGTGGCACGTCGCGCAGTTGCCCGAACGGTGGCCCGCGGGGGCCTTGTGGCAGGCGCTGCAGTTCGCTGAGGTGTTGTGGGCGAACGCCCAGGACACGCCGGGCTTGGTGTGACAGCCCTGGCACTCGCCGGCACGGTGCTTCGCGGGGGCCGGGTGGCAGGTGTTGCAGGCGACGCGCTTGGTCGTGTGCACGAACTTCCAGTCGACGCCCGGTTTCGTGTGACACGCCGAGCACGACGCGTCCGTCTTGAAGTGGTTCTCGGCGGGCGTGTGACACGACTGGCAGTCATCCCGACCGGTCGGGTGCGTGAACACGAACTCCTCGCCGGGCTGGTGACAGGTGGCGCACGCGGTCGTTGAGGTCTTCTTGTGGTCGGCGGGCTTGGTGTGGCAGGTCTCGCACGGCGTGGCGGACATCTTGTGGCAGTCCGAACAGGCGACCGTGACGTGGCTAGAGAGGTCGGCGGCGCCCTTGCCGTAGGCGGCTTTCTGCAGCTGGCGGGCCTGCGCGGCCTTCGGGTTGAGGATTCCGGCGGCGGCCAGCGCACTGGGCGAGACGCTGTGCCCGGCGGTCGAGTGGCATCGGACGCACGCGCGATCGCCCGCGTGTTGGGCGTGCGAGAAGCCGGGCTTGTTGACGACGGGATCCTTGTGACAGCGCTGGCAGCGCTCGTTGGGGATGGGCTCGAGCTTGCCGGCCACCGGGAAGGTCGGCTCGCCGAAGACGTGCACCTTGAGCTCGTTAAGCGCAACGAGCTTGTGCTCGAGGCGGTTGGTCAGCCCCGGCTCAACGTGGCACTCCACGCAGGCGACATCGGCGTGGGCGCCCTGATGCCACGCCGTGGCGTACGGCTTCATCTCGTGGCACGCGCTCTCGCAGAACTTGGGTGAGTCGGTGGCTTGAGCGATGCCGACGAAGGCAGCGCCAAGGAGCCCCAACGAGGCGATCGCGGCGACCACGACTAGCACGATCTGCTTCGGTGAGAGCTTGCGGGTGGTCGTACCCTCGGCCACGTGATCCTCCGACGTCGGCTTGCTGGCTGCGCGTTCGGCGAGCCTCCAGCAGCAATAATCGGGAGCAAGTAGCCTGGAATTCATGAGTGTGGGATGAGAATGCTCTTAGGTAGACGCAGTTCAGCGCGGTGCGAGGTGCCGAGGAGCGCCCCTGTCGGGGAGCTCCGAGGCGCATTGCGGGTACGTTGACAACAGGAGCAGGCGTCCTATTGAATCCGCACGGGGGCGGATGGGTCCTGGTGGGCCCCGCGGTCTTCAAAACCGTAGTGGGGCGTGAAGAGCGTCCCGGGTGTGTTCGATTCGCACACGCCTCCGCCA
>CAYHCN010000252.1:0-3491 GCA_964354945.1 uncultured Eubacteriales bacterium | reverse complement strand
CCGGTCTCTACAACGTCTACAACGCCCTTGCCGCGACCGCCCTCGCCGAGGAGGTCGGGGCCGAGAAGGAGGCGATCGTCTCGGCCCTCGGGGCGTTCTCGGCAGCCTTCGGCCGGATGGAGCGCGTAACCGTCGACGCCTCCCCCGCGATGCTTCTGCTGGTGAAGAACCCAACGGGCGCGAACCAGTCGCTGGCCGCCGTGTTCTCGGACGACCGCCCAAAGACCATCGTGTTCGCGCTGAACGACAACTTCGCCGACGGCACCGATGTGTCGTGGATCTGGGACGTGGAGTTCGAGGCATTCGATCTGGAGCGCAGTCGCTTCGTCGCGTCGGGGATCCGTGCTGACGATGCCGCCGTGCGCCTGAAGTACGCCGGCCTCCCCCTGGAGCGCCTGCACGTCGTCCCCGACCCCGTCGAGGCATGCCGCCGAGCGGCCGAGCTGGCCCCCGAGGGCGAGGAAGTCTCAGTCCTCCCGACCTATACCGCGATGATGGAGATCCGCGGCGCGTTCGCCCCTCGCGGCGATGCACTCGCCGGACTCGGCGCGGCGACGAAGCGGGGGCTGTAGGCGTGACCGCTCTCGGCGTGCGGCTCTTCCACCTCTACCCGGATGCGATGAACCTCTACGGAGACCTCGGCAACGTGCTCACGTTGAAGCGGCGCTGCGAGTGGCGGGGCATCGACTTCGAGGTCACCGACGTGAAGGTCGGCGACAGGGCCGACGTTTCCGGTGCGGACATCGTGTTCATGGGCGGCGGACAGGACCGCGGCCAGAAGATCGTCGGCGCCGACCTCCTCGAACGCGGCCCCGCACTGATCGAGCGAGTCGAGGCCGGCATGGCCGCCCTCACCATTTGCGGCGGGTTCCAGCTGTTCGGGCAGTACTTCCACACCGTCGACGGCACCGACATCCCCGGCATCGGGCTCTTCGACGCACACACGGTGGGCGGAACCAAGCGTCTCATCGGCAACGTGGTCGTCGACATCGCCGAGACATCCCGCGCATGGTCGCCTTCCTTCGGGTACTCGTCCGCGTCGCACGACGTCGAACTGGCCCCGTCAACACTCGTCGGCTTCGAGAACCATTCCGGCCTCACCTACCTCGGCGAGCGGACTGCGCCGCTCGGCAGCGTCCTCAAGGGGTACGGGAACATCGGGGATGGCGCAGCCGAGGGTGGATGGTACAAGGCGGCATTCGGCACCTATCTGCACGGGTCGCTGCTGCCCAAGAACCCCTGGTTCGCCGACCACCTCATCCGTTGCGCGCTCTTGGCACGGTACGGCGACGAGATCGAGCTGGCACCGCTCGACGATTCGCTGGAGCTGAACGCCCATCGCTCCGCGGTTGCGCGAGCGAGCACCGCGAAGACGACGAGCCTCTAGCCGGCGCTATTCGTCGTCGAGGTCGCCTGGATCCGGGTCACTCGGGCCGGCATCACCAAGGTCGGCGCCTTCCGATTCGGCCTCGCCCCCAGCCGCGCAGCCCAGATCGACTTCGCGCGATCCAAGATCCTCGGGCGATCCCGTCTCCTCGCAGCTGAAGAATGCGAGGGAGAGCATCCGGCCGACTGCGCCAAAGAGCTCCATCTCATCCGGGGTGAAGCGGCGCGATCCGAGGAAGGAGAGGTCCATGACGCCCACCAGGTGGTTCTCCACCTCGAACGGGATGGAGATGTGCCGAATCCCGTCGAGGTCGCGCCCCTCGGGCGCCTCCTCGGTCCGACCGGTGATCATGCGGTGCTCGAAGACGGCCTGCTGTCCGAGCGCCGCGGGCGCTCCGTTGGTGGGAAGCGTGTCGTGGCCGTGGAGCGTCGCGAGCGTGCGAGGGCGGTAGTGGTCCTCGCCCAGCCGAATGTCGCCGTAGTCCAGACCCATGCGGTCGTGCAGAACCTCGAGCACGGCGGCAGCGACGGAGCTTCGCAACCCCGATCCGCACGCCGCTCGAATGGCGTCCAGCAGCGTCGCGACGTAGGTGGCCTCACGGTCCGCTACACGCATGAGCCGAAGCACTTGCGCCTGCGGAGACAGGATTGAAGAGAGAGAGCGCACGAACGCACGCTGCTCGACGCTGAAACGCTGCGGCGAGTCCCAGTTGAAGTAGACGACGCCGATGCGCTCGTCGTTCGAGAGCAGTGGCACGGCGAGGACAGCGAGGATCTGTCCCAGGCGAAGCCTCTCCCCGTCCACGCGGTCGTCGGTCGCGGCGTCCTCGATGGCGATCACGTCACCGGCGGTTCGAGCCATGCGGTCGTGCGGTGCCTGATCGTCTCGGAAGCGCAACCCCCGGTAGTCCGCGGGCATCCCGTAGGTGACCTCGACGACCGAGGTGCGGTTTCGTCTGAGCATGAGCGAGGCGGTCGAGCAACCGAGTGCCACGGCGGCGTCTCGCAGCGCGTGCTCGAGCCCGCGCTCGGTGTCGTGGGCGACCTGCAAACCGACGCCGATGTGTTCGAGCGTCGTGGCGAACGAGCTTCCCGCCTCTTCGTCGGCCGGAGCCCACGTGATCGGCTCGGCGGCAAGGACCGCCTCCCGGGAGACCGGTGCGCTCGCGGGTTCCTCGGCACCGGGCTGCTGAGGCTGCGTCTCTGGGGTCGCCGCGGTGGGCCGGGGTAACGCCTCGAGGGGTGCCGGTGGTGGCTTGGCCGTCGGTAGCGGACCGACTCGCTCGAACCGGTATCGCTCCCCCACTTGAGGCGGCGTGACCGACGTCGGCTCGGCCACTCCCCACTCCGCTTCCTCGTCGCCGGGCTGGGCGGGAACGATTCGGGCAAGCGCCAGCACGCGTCTGCCGTTGTCCGCGTCGATGCGCTTGAGCATGAGATCGACGGTGCCGCCGGTGACCGCGGGAAGCCCTTTGACCAGCGCCGCTACCCCCGTCTCCAACACCTGGACCGCTACCTCGGAGACACGACGACAGCTCTCGTTGGAGGACCGAGCGATGTCGCCGCCCAGCTCCGGCAGCAGGGTGCGGATGGCGGGATCGACATACTCAACGGCGAGGTTCAGGCCGCCGAAGACCGCGAACCCGTCGGGCTCTAGATTGAAGAACCGCGGTCCGACTGTGTGGTCGGCCGCGTCGCCCCTCTCCACGCGGCCCCCTTCCAAGGCAGACGCCACGCGCAAGCGCCCACGCAGACGCGTCCGACAGGGCCCCCCTCAGGCTCCCTCGCTTCGCACGTAGAGTTTCTCCCCGTGCCGGCGTTGAGTGCCAGTCGTCCATTGGGACGACATACAGGGTCCGTTCATGAACGCGGGAAGCCGGCCGGCACGTCACTGATCGGGTCAGTCGACCACCATGCGAGCGGAAGGGCCGGCGTTGTTGCCGGCCCTTAGGTGGTACTTCTCGACGATCGGCTCCCGCATAGCCAGGGGCTTGGCTACGCCGCGGTTCTCGCGAGATCGCCCGCCTTGTCCTCGTTGCGCACGTAGTCGATGAACTTCGGCACGAGGTAAGGGATGAGCTGGGGGAGGTAGGTCGGCATGAGCG
>CAYHCN010000251.1:0-3498 GCA_964354945.1 uncultured Eubacteriales bacterium | reverse complement strand
CTCGATCCCGCCGGGGAAAACGACCTGCGGCACGAGATTGTCGCCCAAAGCCTCGTACAACGCGAGAAGACGGTCCTCAAAGCGAAGTGCGACGGGGCCGGTAGGGATGACGACAGACGACCGACTCTCAGATCCCAGTGCGCCGATGGCGAGCGGGCGGCCATCGCGAACGCGTGCAGCCGCAGCCTCGTCGATGTGGAGCGCCGGGAGGCCCAGTGCCAGGATGGGATCCAGGAAGTACTTCGGCGCCTGCGGACCGGCGTCAGCTATCTGCTCGAGCGTCACCGCATCCTCCAGCGCGAGGTGGCCCGACGAGAGGCGCCTCAGCGCGTCGAGGTGCGCCGCGCTGCCCATCGCTTCACCGAGGTCGCGGGCGAGCGCCCTGATGTAGGTCCCTTTGGAGACCGCGAGTTCGACGTCCCATGCGACCTCCGGTTCGAGTTCGACCCCCACGAGTCGTGCCGAGACCACTTCGATGGTGCGAGGCTCGAGTTCCAGCGCCTCCCCTGCCCGCGCTTCGCGGTAGGCGGTCTTGCCGCCGACCTTGATCGCCGAGAAGGCAGGGGGGACCTGTTCGTGGGTTCCCACCAGCGAGGCAACGATGCCTGCAGCGGCGAAGGGGTCCGTGGCCTCATCGGGGACCGGTGCCGAGCGTACGACCCGCCCCTCGGCGTCGTCGGTGTCGGTTGCGGAGCCGAACACGATGCGGGCGAGGTAGGACTTCTCGGCGGCGGTCAGATACGGTGCGAGCCTGGTTGCAGCGCCGACCAGGACGACCAGGACGCCGGTAGCCGTGGGGTCGAGGGTGCCTGCGTGGCCGACGCGCTTCTCGCCCAAAGCCCGGCGCACGCGATTCACCACGTCATGGCTGGTGAGACCTTCGGGCTTGTCCACGACGAGGATGCCTGCAAGGCCACTCTCGCCGCGCTTGGCAGTCACGCCCGCTCGCCCCCGGCGGGGTAGCACTTCGAGTCGCGGTCGCCGCCCGGAAGAAGCGGCAACAACTCGGCGAGGAGGTCTTCCTTCGTGCCGGACCACGTGAATCCGGACGCCGCACGATGGCCGCCTCCGCCGAAGTGGCGGGCAACCGACCCGACATCCGAACCGGTCTTGGACCGCAAACCGACCCGGACCTCGTCGCCCCACACCCGGAGCAGCGCCACCGCATCGATACCGCCGAGCAACCGCACGGCGTCGGGGAGGTACTCCGCCTCTTCGACGATCGCGCCGGTCTCGGCGAAGTCGGACTCCTCGATCCACGACCACGCGGTATGACCGTGGTTGCACACGGTGATCCGCTCCATCGCCCGTGCCTCGAGCGCGAGTGAGCCCACGGATCGGTCCTGGTACACCAAGCGCGCGACGTCGGCGGGTTCCACGCCCGAGTCGATCATGTCGGCGGCCTCGCGGAGGGCGTCTGACGTGGTGTTGTCGTACTGGAATCGGCCGGTATCCGTGATGAGTCCGACGTAGCAGCACATCGCCATCTCCGGGCTCGGCTTGACCTCCAGCGCCCCGGTGATCAGGCGCCATACCATGAGCGAGGTCGACGATGCCTTGCTGTCGCAGACATTGACGTCCCCGTACTCCTGCGCGTCGGGGTGGTGGTCCATCACGACGAGGGTCTGAGCGGCTTCGGCCAGTTCCGCGGCCTCGCCGAGGCGCCCGAGGTTGGGGGTGTCGAGCGCGACGAACACGGCGGGCACCTCGAGGTCGCCCAAGGGCGCGTACAGTCCGGTGCCGGGGAGGAAGTCGTAGGTCTTGGGGACGCGCGCCTTCTTCTCGGCGAGGGTCGGTATCGCCGGCACCCCGATCGAACGCAGGGCGAGGGTGAGCGCGAGCGCCGAGCCGATGGCATCACCGTCGGGACGAAGGTGGCCGCAGACGACCACCGAGGGTGCGCGGCGCAGCGCGACCGTCGCGTGATGGTACGCGGCGAGCATGGTCACTCCTCGTCGCCTGCCTCGTCCACCTCGTCGGCGGTGGCGCTTCCGAGGCCCATCCCGGTGTTGGCGGCCTCGTCCTCCCCCGCCTCGCGGCGGGCGGCAAGCGTCGGCGGGACCTCGGTCAGCGCCTCACTCATGCGCATGCCGGCATCCACCGAGGTGTCCACCTGGAAGCGCAGGTCGGGAGTCTGCCGCATCGGCACCCTACGGGCGAGCAGGCTGCGGATGCGGCCCTTGGCCGACTCAAGGCCCTCGAGCACCTCGGCGTAGCGCTCCTCGCCGCCATGAGCGGTGACGTAGACTCGCGCGACCGAGAGGTCCTTGGTCACGTCAGCGCCGGTCACGGTCACGAGCTCGAGCCGAGGGTCCGAAATGTCCTCGGCGATGATGAAAGCGATGGCTTCCTGCACCGCATCGTTGAGGCGGCGCGATCTGGGGGTCTCTCTCATGTCTGCTAGGCCTCCCGCGCAACCTCGATGGTCTTGAACGCTTCGAGGATGTCGCCCTCTTTGAGGTCCTGGTAGCCATCGACGGTCACACCGCACTCGTACCCGGACTTGACCGACTTCACGTCCTCCTTGAAGCGACGGAGCGAACCGATCTTGCCCTCGAAGATGACCGTGCCGTCGCGCACGACGCGAACCTGGTCGTCGCGGTGTACCTCGCCCTCCTGCACATACGAGCCGGCAATGACGCCGACCTTTGGCGCGCGGAAGAGCTCGCGGACCTCGATGCGGGCGGTGTCCTCTTCGTGGAACTCGGGCGCAAGCATGCCTACCCGGGCGGCGTTGATGTCTTCGATGGCCTGGTAGATGACCTTGTAGAGCCGGACGTCCACGCTCTCCTTCTCCGCCTGCGCCTTGGCGGCAGGGTTCGGGCGAACGTTGAAGCCGATGATGATCGCGTCGGACGCATCGGCGAAGGTGACGTCGGTCTCGGTGATCGCGCCGACCGCCGAGTGGATCACGTTGATGCGCACTTCGGACTGGTCCATCTTGTCGAGCGCGTCCTTGAGCGCCTCGATGGAGCCCTGCACGTCGGCCTTGACCACGAGGTTGAGGTCCTTGAGCTCGCCCTCCTGGATCCGGGCGAACAGGTCGTCGAGGGAGACGTGGCTCTTCTGTTGACCGATCAGTCGGAGGCGAAGCGCGCGCTCCTCGGCGATCTGACGGGCCTCGCGTTCGTCGTCGCACACACGAAACTCGTCGCCGGCGGACGGAACGCTGGACAGGCCGGTGATCTCGACCGGCTCCGCGGGGCCCGCGCTCGTGACGGGGTTGCCCTTGGGATCGATCAGCGCGCGAACGCGGCCGTGACTGGTACCTGCGACAACGGCGTCGCCGGCGTGGAACGTGCCGCGCTGGACGAGCATGGTGGCCACCGGGCCGCGGCCCTTGTCGAGCTTGGCCTCGATGACGAAGCCGGACGCCGGGGCGTCGGGGTTGGCCTTGAGTTCGAGGACGTCGGCCTGGAGCAGGATCATCTCGAGGATGTCGTCCACGTGGAGGCGCTTCTTCGCCACCCTGTCAACATAAACGCCTGCGATGATAGA
>CAYHCN010000250.1:0-3508 GCA_964354945.1 uncultured Eubacteriales bacterium | reverse complement strand
CGCCCGCGAACACCTCGAAGCCCTCGGGGGCCTCGGCGATGATGGCGGCGGTCTGGGACAGGTCGCCGTTGGCCTGTTTGATGGCCACGATGTTCTCGCAGTCGTTGGCGAGTCGAAGCACGGTGGCCGGCTCGCAGTTGATCACACAGCGGCCGGGGATGTTGTAGACGATCACGGGCAGGTCGACTGCCCCGGCGATCGCGCGGAAGTGGCGGTACAGGCCCTCCTGCGGGGGCTTGTTGTAGTACGGCACCACGGCCATGATCGCGTTCACGCCGAGGGCTTGGACCTCCTTGGCGAACTCGACCGAGTCGTCTGTGCAGTTGTCGCCGGCGTTGGCGATGATCGGCACCCGTCCGCCGACTGCGTCGATCACCGACTTGAACAGCTCGATCTTCTGGTCGTAGAACACCGTGGGCGACTCGCCTGTAGTACCGCAGACGACGAGCCCGTCGCTCCCTTGCGCGATGAGGCGCTCGGCGAGCTCGGCAGCGCGCGGCAGGTCGAGTTCGAGGTCTTCGGTGAACGGCGTCACCATGGCCGTGATCATACGGCCGAAGCGCGGGGTACTCATGAGTGTTCAGCCCCTCGGAAAGCAGCCCGCGTGGGAAGCGGGCGCGGTCGTTCGTCTACCCGCCGTATTGTGCCACACGAGACGAACATCGGAGTCCTTTCGCCCGCGCCTGTTGCTGGGGCGTTGCTGCGCGTGCGTCGCCGAGGAACCCTATGTCGTACCGCGCGTCCCGGCGCTCACTCAGACGACACGGTGTAGCGGAGTTCCACGAGGTCCCCCGGCAGGCCGCGGGCCACGGTCAGCGCGAGCCGGCGGCGATCGTGAGGCTGGCGGAGCAGCGGCACGCCCGCGCCCAGGACGATCGGCTGCACGAACAGGTCGACCTCGTGGATGAGTCCGGCATTCCACAACGCAGTGACCAGGTCGCCGCCGCCGCACGCCCACAGAGGCTTCCCCTCGCCCGCCACGAGCGTGCGGACGAATGCAACGGGATCCTCGGCGACGAACTCGACGGTGTCAGCAGCCTTCGCCAGACCGGCTCGCGATGTGAAGACGTAGCAGGGCTTGTCGGCATAGGGGAAGTCGATGTCGAACCCGATCACCTGCTCGTAGGTCTTCGACCCCATCAGCACGGCGCCGATGCTCGCGTAGAACTCGGCGTAGCCGTAGTCTTCCCCCGCCGCGCCCTGAAGCCAGTCGATGCCGCCGTCGGTATCGGCGATGAAGCCGTCGACGCTTGCGGTGATGTAGAGCCGGACGGAACGACCCACGAGCCTCTCCCCCTTGATCAGCGACCCCTGTCGAGGAGCGCGAAGCGATCGTGCCGAGGCCGGTCAGCCCCTTCGGTGTTGATGCCCTTGTCAGAGCGCGGGTCTACGGTGCGGGTGGAGGTGGACCCGATGGACGCGCAGGATCCGTTCGTACCCATGCCCATGCCTGACCCGCCGTGGAGCGAGCGCGTGAGCGTGATCGTCGCAGCCCGGCTCGCAGGCGACGAGACGGTGCCGTGGTCTCACGGGGCCGAAGCGCTGTGGCTCGACGAACTCGAGAACACCGGTCTGGCATCGGTGCTCGGCGAGGCGCTCGCGTGGGAGTCCCGGGGTGTCGTGGTCTCGGTTCGCACCATGGGCCCGCACTACGTGGTCGTGCTGGACGGACGCCTCGCGGATGAGATGCTCGCCTTGGCGATTCCACTCCTCGAGCGGGTCCGCGGTCCTCTGCCGCCCGGCTCGCGCGCGGTGCTGACGAGGCGGGACGCGGAGGCGTCGGGGCTGCGAGTGGACATGGTCGACCTAGCCTAGGTGTTGAGATGCCACGGACGACCTACGCCTCGCCTGCGGCGCTGCAGTCCCGCGGGTTCCCGTGCTCGGCTGCCAGCGCGAACTCGTCGTGAAGCGCGTCTACCCCTCGCTTCAGGTCGGCAGACGGCACGAGCATAGAGATCGTGGTGTGGCTGTCCGCGGTCTGCACGACGTGGACGCCTGCCGCCGCCAGGCTCTCGGCCATTCGAGCCACGACGCCGGGCACGCCGTGCATCCCTGCGCCGATGAGCGTCACTTTGGCGAGGTCGGTCGTGAGCGAGTAGCGCAGCCCGAGCCCGTCGAGCGCCGCGCGCGCGGCGGGCAGGCCCTTCTCCGCGACGGTGAACACGAGCTTGTGGCCCGCGGGGGTGAACATGTCGAGCGACACACCGGCGTCGGCGAGGACGCGGTACACGTCCGCCTGGGCGCGGGTGTTGTCGATCGACTCGGCGTTGCCGCCGAGCTCGACGGCGATGCGCGCGATTCCGTCCATGTGCGAGACGGCGGTCGCGACCGAGTCGGGACGGTACGACGAGATGTCGGCGACCGCCGTGCCCGGGTGGTCGGTGTAGGTGTTGCGGACGCGGACCGCCAGACCGCCGGATAGCGCGAGCTCAGCCGCCGGCGTGTGCACGACCCTGCTGCCATGGCGCGCCATCTGGAACAGCTCGTCGGCGCCGATGGTCGCAAGCACCGCCGCGCCGTCGCAGGACCGGGGATCGGCGGTCATGACCCCGTCGACGTCGGTGTAGATCTGCACCTCCGAGGCGCCGAGGGCGATCCCAAGCGCGCACGCAGTGGTGTCCGAGCCGCCGCGGCCGAGCGTCGTGAGCGCGCCGTTCTCGGCGATGCCCTGGAATCCGGCGACCACGGGCACTTGACCGGTGGCGATCGCGCTCAGCAGCGGTGCGGGATGGATCTCGGTGATGGTGCCATCGCCGTGAACGCCGTCGGTGCCGATCCCCGCCTCGCCGCCGGTGAACGCGGCCGCCTCGATTCCTGCGGCACGAAGCTCGTGCGCGACGACGACGGCGGCCACGACCTCGCCGCATGCGGCGAGCAGGTCGTGCTCGCGCTCGTCGGCAGGCAGTCCCTCGACGAGCCCCAGCAGGGTGTCGGTTGCGTAGGGCGCGCCCTTGCGTCCCATAGCGGAGACCACCACGACGGGCGCGGCGAGCGCCTCGAGTGCCTCGGTGACACGTGCGGTTATGGCCTCGCGGCCCTCGGCGGTGCCCACCGAGGTGCCACCGAACTTCATGACCACCACGGCCTTGCCGGCCGAGCGCCGGGGCGATCCGGGCGTCAGTCCTTGATCCGACACCGGCTACTCCCCGAGCAGGTACTCGAGGCCGACCACGAGGCCTTCGCGGGAACCGACCTCGCGCACCGCGTGGACCACGCCGGGCATGAACGAGGTTCGGTCGATGGAGTCGTGCCGGATGCTGAGCGTCTGTCCCTGGCCGCCGAACAGCACCTCCTGGTGCGCGACAAGTCCGGGCAGGCGCACCGAATGGATACGCACGGCTCCCACACACGCGCCGCGAGCGCCCTTCGCGATCGGCAGCTCGGTCTCCGCGCCCGGCGTCGGTGGCGCGTCGGGCCGAACTGCGTCGATGAGGGCGGCGGTGCGAAGTGCGGTCCCGCTGGGTGCGTCGGCCTTCTTGTCGTGGTGCAGCTCGATGATCTCGACGTG
>CAYHCN010000249.1:0-3548 GCA_964354945.1 uncultured Eubacteriales bacterium | reverse complement strand
AGTCCTCGACCCGGCGCAAGCACTCGCCGCTCAACGGCTACGTGTCGCTGTCGCGTCCGGCATCCGCCGACGAGGACGGCGAGCGTCTGCTCGAGGACATCATCGCCGCTCGCGAGATCTGTGACCCGGCCGAACTCGTGATCTCGGCATGGGAGACGGAGTTCGTGACCCACGGCGTCGCCGAGTCGCTCTCGCCGTTCGAGTCCGACGTGCTCAGGCTCTATGCCGCGGGCCGTTCCTACCAGGACATCGCCGAGTCGCTCGGCCGGCACACGAAGGCCGTGGACAACGCGCTGCAGCGGGTGAAGCGGAAGATGGAGGCCCAGATCAAGCTGTGCCACCAGTGCTAGTTGGGAATCGGTGACGGCGGGGACGCCGACACCGCTGAGGGGGAATGGCGAGGCCCGGCATGATGCCGGGCCTCGTTGCGTTTCGTGGAGCTGGCGACAGGAGTTGAACCTGCAACCTACTGCTTACAAGGCAGTTGCTCTGCCGTTGAGCTACGCCAGCGCGGGCATCAGTCTAGCGCACCCCCGTGGTGCCTATCACGGCTCCAGAGGTGTCGTGCCAGGCGGGCGCGGCTGTTGTCCTTCGGCCCACAGGACCTCGAAGACCTCAACGGGCTTGGCGATGTTCTTGAGCTCGTAGTCTCCAAGCGACGCAACGCTCACGTTGGACTCCGGCGCCGCCGAGGCGACGACCGCGGTCGCGAACGCCTGACCGCCGTCTGCGAGGTTCATGACGCGCGCCGCGAGATTGAGTGCCGCACCGATGAACGGGCGCCCGTGGCGGTCGAGCACGACCTCGCCCTGCGCAATCCCGATTCGCACGAGCAGGTCGCGCCCGCCGGGGTGTTCGGCGTTGTACCCGCCGAGCATTCGCTGCATCTCGGCGGCGGCGGCGAGCGCGTCGGACCGGACATCGAATGCGGCCACGAGGCCGTCGCCGCCGGTGGACTTCCCGCACCCGTGGTACTTCTCGATCACCGGCAGCAGCAGATCGCGGTGGCGCTGGATGGCCTTGGCGGTGAGCACGCTGCCGTCCTGCTCGGTCATCGCCGAGAACGACTTCATGTCGGTGATCATCACGACCTTCTGGGTCGTGTGCTCGGTGGTGAGCTTGTCCTCGGCAGTGGCGATGAGCCGGAGGAGCTCGTCGACGTCCGCGTCGTCGGTGGCAACGCCAGGGCGCTCCAGCGCCGCCGTCGGGGTGACGCCGTGGATGTGCCGCTCGACCGCGACCATCGGGAAGAGCTTCTCCCACAGTGCCGCAAACGCCACCGCGACCAGCAGCGACGTGATCCCGGCCATCGCCATGGGCTTCCCGGGTACGGGAGCTTGGGCGACGAGCACCGCGAACGCGGACAGCGACCCGAGCGCCACGACGCCCACGCCGGCGCCGATGCTGCTCGCTGCGATGTCGCCGAGGTCCTTGCTGCGACGCTTCGCCTCGCCCGCGATCGCCGCGCCGAGGCCCCACGCCAGCGGCTGCAGCACCAGGACGATGGGATGGGCGGCAGCGGTCACGAACGAAGCAAGCTTCTTCGCGTCATCGGCACTAACGGACTTCATCGACGGAATCACCCACGAGAACGAGAGCAGATTCGCTGGCATGTCCTTGAGCACCATGGCGGGATTACCCTGGCTGCCTGCCACGATGGCTCCGAACAGCTCGCGGCCCAGCGCAACGCCGGTCAGCTCGACGACGATGGCTGCGACGATGGCGACGACCGCCCCCTCGCTGACGCCGAGGAGCGCTCCGGCGACTGCAGCGGCCGCCCACACCGGGCCGTACGCCGCTCCCGCAATCGACAAGGCGATGATGACGAAGGTTCGGCCGTGCGCCGCCGCGAGGAATCGCGTAGAGGCCAGACCCACCACGAGCAGCAGGATTCCGAGGACGGGCGCCACCGCGATGATAGGGATGCTGATGGCGATCACTGCGATGACCGTTGCGAGCTCGGTGGAGACGAGAGCCCCCACGCCGGCCAGCGCTGCGAACAGCGCGATGCCCCAACTCGGCTTGAACGACAGCCCCGATAGCGCGGCGAACGTTGCCGCTGCGAAGGCACCCGCCGACAGCCAGCGGTACGCCGACGTGTTGCGTCGCGCTTTGCCCTCGGACACGGCACCCTCCCTCGGATAGAATGTGAGATAAGCCCCCGCCCATTGTGCCCGAAACGGACGCGTGAGCGGACGGTGTATCAGATGCCGGGTCACCAGGAGGTCGCAGAGCATGGCCCACGAGGAGTTCATCGCCCGCGTTCCGATCTTCTCAGGCTGCACGCCGGAGCAGATCGCGGCAATCGCCGCGGTGGCTCAGGAGAGCTTGTACGAGCCGGGCCAGATCGTGGTGACGGAGGGGACTCCGGGCCAGGCGTTCTACCTGGTAATGGAGGGCAGGGTCGAGTACCTGCGGGATGACTCCGTCCTCGGGACGTTTGGTCCGGGCGAGTTCTTCGGCGAGATGTCGCTGCTCGACGAGGCGCCGCGCTCGGCGACCGTGCGCGCGGTGGAACAGACTCGGTGCTTGATGCTCTCGAGCTGGGACTTCAAGGCCCTGCTGCTCGAGCACCCGGAGATCGCCATCAAGCTGCTTGAGGTGTTGAGCCGGCGGATCAGAGTCTCGAACGAGCGCGTCGGCCTCTAGTCGCGGCGCTGCGAGGATCGTCGTTCGTGAGGCAACATGGGGGGAGCGGCACGTGACTGACCCGCAGGGAACCGAACTGCTTCATGCCGTGGCGGAACGCATCATCGCACGGTATCTGCAGCTCAACGGCCGAGTGGACGTACGGGTCAACGATGAGTCGACCCTCGCTGCACGCGCCGACAAGGTCGACATCACCCACGTGACGGCCTCGGGCCGCCAGGCGATCAAGGTGAAGTCGGACCCCTACATCGGGAGCGATGCCGTGAAGGCCTCGGACCGGTCACGCTCGTTCTACCGCGCTGACGCGCGGGCCTACGCGCTCGAGACAGTCACGTCAGCTCGCCAGCCGGGCTGGCTCTTCTCGTCGGCCGCAGGCGAGCTCTACTACTACTACCTCGCGATCGACCAGACTGAAGCCGAGGTTGCAGCGCTGTTCCGCGAGCCTGACCCGGTGTTCTTTTCGACCCTCAAGGTCGCCATCGACGACCTAGACGTCCTGCCCTTCGCCGAGCTACGGGAGTGGTTCGAACCTCGGCAGGAGTCCTATCCCACGCGCCCCGTGGTTCGCGGCGGTGCCGCGTCGTGGTATCGTCTGGTGCCTCGCGACGACGTCGCCGCGGGCGTGAAGGGGATGCAGGCGATCGGATCCATCTTCGGCGCCGTTTCGCGGTAGTCTCGGCCGGCTGCGGACGGAGCCGCTCGGCACGCTCGGCGAGCTTCGCCGGGTGCCCGGGTCG
The DNA here is from genome assembly GCA_964354945.1 of uncultured Eubacteriales bacterium. Classification (GTDB taxonomy): domain Bacteria; phylum Actinomycetota; class Coriobacteriia; order Anaerosomatales; family CAVXGS01; genus CAVXGS01. The sequence goes on along the minus strand of CAYHCN010000249.1, from coordinate 162 downwards.
GCGCCTCTCGCAATTCGCCGTTCCAAAACGGGCTTCGCCTGTTCAGGCGGGTAGAAGAATGGATACGCCCGGCACCGTTGCAGTCGTTGACACTGGTGTGGTCGTGAAGTAGTATCCGTATGCCTTTTTGGAGGCATGCAACTTGAAAAGCGCACAGAGGGC
>CAYHCN010000248.1:0-3552 GCA_964354945.1 uncultured Eubacteriales bacterium | reverse complement strand
CCGTACACGATCCCGAAGTTCACCGCCTTCGCTCGCGAGCGGAGGCCCGCGTCGACCTGCCCCGGCTCCAGCCCGAACACGCGCCCTGCTGTCGCCGCGTGGAAGTCCTCGCCGCTCGTGAACGCGTCGATCAGCCCCTGATCCGCCGAAAGGTGCGCAAGGATGCGCAGCTCGATCTGGGAGTAGTCCGCCGACACGATCACGTCGCCGTGCTCCGCGGGGATGAACGCCGCGCGTATACGACGACCGAGCTCCGTGCGCACCGGGATGTTCTGCAAATTCGGATTGCTGCTGGACAGGCGGCCCGTTGCGGCGACCGTCTGGTTGAACGACGTGTGGAGCCGTCCGTCCTCGGCGATCAGTCGCGGCAATGCGTCGATGTAGGTGCTCTTGAGCTTGGTCAGCTCGCGATACGCGAGGATCTTGTCTGCAATGGGGTGCGCCGGCGAGAGCGCCTGGAGGACCGAGGAGTCGGTCGAATACCCGGTCTTGATCCTCTTCTGAGGTGGTAGGCCGAGCTTGTCGAACAGCACCTCGGAAAGCTGCTTGGGCGAGTCGATGGTGAACTCCGTCCCCGCAAGTTCCCAAATGCCCTGCCGGAGTTGGTCGATCTGACCCGAGGCTTCCTCGCCGATCGCGACGAGCACCGTCGTGTCGAGCCCGACACCCACCCGCTCCATCCGAGCAAGAACCGGCACGAGCGGCATCTCGATTGTGCGGAACACGTCGGTCGACCCATCCTGGACGAGCCGCCCCTCGAGTTCGAGAGCGAGCAACCGCGCGGCATTTGCCTGCAGCGCGGCCGCCGGCGCCTCGTCGGGAAGGTGCGGCAGCGGCATACGGAGGTAGTCGGCCGAAAGACCGGGAAGATCGTACGCCGACCGGTTCGACTCCAGCAGGTACGCGGCGAGCCCGCAGTCGAAGAGCCGCTCGGGCTCGACCGCGTCGAATGACGTGTCGCAGCCCGCGGTCTCGGTAGGTGGGCACAACGCCTCAAGGAGCGCCTTCACGTCGCCTGCAGCGAGCTGGGACTCCCGCAGCAGCGCCCCCAGTGAGGCGACAGCCTCACTGGGCGGCACCACCGCGACTGCCCCATCGATCGCCACAGCAAGGTCGGCGTGCGTATCGAAGAGCGACTCTCCACCCTCGACGAGCGCGACACCGAGCCAGCCGGCGTCAGCCGACGCCCACTCCGCGACCGCCTCGGTGGCGCCGTCCCCCGTGATGACTGCGCAGGGGGCTCCGGCTTCGGATGGCACGGGTGCGGCAGAGGCAGAGGCTGCCTCGGTCGCACCTTCGACCCCGGCCTGTGTGCTCGACGACGCCCGCGAGGTGGTCACCACGGTCGGCGCGCCGGAGACCGATGCGGGGACGTGCGAGTCAGCGAGCGCGAGCACGCGCTCGCGCAGAGAGGTGAACCTGAGCTCTCCGAATGCCTCGGCGACCTTGACCGGGTCGAAGTCACCCCACCGCACGGCGCCCAGATCGATGTCCACGGGCACGTCACACGCGATCGTTGCGACGGTACGGCTCGCAAGAGCCTCGCCGGTGTGAGCGCGGAGGTTCTCCCCCACCTTGCCGGGCATGTCCTCGGCGGCCTCGAGCACTCCCTCGAGCGTGCCGTGCTCCTGCAGGAGCTTCGCCGCCGTCTTCTCCCCGATTCCCGGGACGCCGGGGATGTTGTCTGATGTGTCCCCTTTGAGCCCGAGGTAGTCAGGGACTTGGGCCGGCGTCACCCCGTAGCGGGCCTCGACTTCGGCGGGACCGTACACGGCTATGTCGGTGAGCCCCTTCTTGGTAGTCACGACCTGGACCACATCACTGACCAGCTGGAACACGTCGCGGTCACCGGTGACCAGGAGGATGTGGAGTCCTTCGCGCTCGCCGGTCTTGGCAAGCGTGCCGAGGATGTCGTCGGCCTCCCAGCCCTCGATCTGGACGATCGGCACGTCGAGAGCCTCCAGCAGGTGCAGGACCATGGGGAACTGCGCTCGCAGCGCGTCGGGCGTCGGAGGCCGATGCATCTTGTACTGCTCGAGCGCGTCCATGCGAAACGCCGGCTTCCCGGCGTCGAATGCGGCGACCACGCCGTCCGGTTTGAGTTCCTGGATCATCTTCACGAGCATCGAGACGAAGCCGAACGCCGCGTTCGTGGGACGCCCATCGGGCGCGGTCATCGACTCGGGCAGGGCGTGGAACGCCCGGTGGATCAGGCTGTTGCCGTCTACCACGGCGATAGTTCGCTGGCTCACGCAACCGGCCTTTCGGGAATACTGGGAGGGGTCAGACGCGTTACGCGGCAAGTGTACCCGAGGGTCCTGACGACACCTCGAGAAGGGACACGCGTGGGGTTCTTCAACTGGGCTGCACCCGTTTTCGACCACTTCGCGGATCGCTGGTCGCCCTCCGACATCCAGCAGATCGCGGGGTGGCTCAAGCCTTACGTACCCGAAGGTGGCGCGCTCCTCGACGTTGGCGGAGGTACCGGAGCGTTGGGCGTCAAGCTACAGGACGCCCTCAGGGCGCAGGTCACCGTCCTGGACCCCACCCCCGAGATGCTGCGCTACATCCCCGACACCGAGCCGGTGCACGCCGTGGTCGGAACCGCTGAGGCCATGCCGTTCGATACTGACTCGTTCGACGCGATCGTGGTCACCGATGCGTTCCACCACTTCCGAGACCAGCCCGGGGCCGTCGACGAGTTCGCACGCGTGGTCAAGCCGGGCGGATGCGTGGTCATCGTCGAACTCGACCCCGAACCGTGGTGGATGCGGATCATCGTCTTCGGGGAGAAGCTCCTCGGAGAGCCGGGGGCGTTCTTCAACGCGCGCGACCTCTGCTCGTTCATGTCCGAGCACGGCATTGCGGGCGAGTGTGCCCCGCTCAAGGGTCCGAGCTACCGCTACATCGGCGTGGTGCGGCCGAAAGCGCCCGAGAAACCGCTCACCGAACCCTAGATTGGGAACAACTGACATGGCACCATGGGCAATCGTTCCCATCCACCACAAGGAGGCGGTACTGCATGGCACAAGCTGACGGATTCCTCGTCTACCTCGGCGAGTACACCGACCGCGACGCAGCAATGGACGACTTCGAGGGCATCAAGGCGCTCAAGCACGCCGACTTCATCGGCAGGTACGAATCGGCGATCTTCGAGAAGACGGCCGAGGGCGACCTGAAGACGATCAACACCGACTCGACGGAGCGCACCTTCGGCGCCAAGGTCGGCGCGGTGACCGGCGGCGTCATCGGCCTGATCTTCCCGCCTTCGATCATCGCGGGCGCGGCGGTCGGTGGCGGTATCGGGGCACTCATCGGACATTTCAAGCGCGGCCTCAAGAAGGACGACATCGAGGCGATGGCCGACCTTCTGCAGCCCGGCGAGTTCGGTGTCGTCGTGTTCGCCGAGACCACGGTCGAGGAGGGCATGGACAAGCTGATGAAGCGCGCGGCCAAGGTCATGAAGAAGGAAGTCGACGTCCAGGCCGACGAGCTCAAGAAGGCGATCGACGAGGCGGCGTCGTAGCCTCGGACATCACCTTCGTGCGGAAC
>CAYHCN010000247.1:0-3585 GCA_964354945.1 uncultured Eubacteriales bacterium | reverse complement strand
CGATGCTCGCGACCCGGAACTTCACCGAGTAGCTCGAGGCCGAGGTCTTGGGCACCGCGTCCTTGAATCCGAGCCGTGCCGAGCTGGTGACCGCCGGCGACGCAAGGGTGAACACGCCGGACCCCAGCCCCGCGGTGCCGCCGCCCGAGGCGAGCGCCTCGAGATACGCCGTGTTGAGCGACTGACCGAGAGTGAAGTCGTTGGTGAAGCTCCCGCCGCTCGCGGGAGGCGGCGGGGCAGCCGCGATCTGCACCGAGATGCTCGTCGTCGACCAGTTGCCCGCGAGGTCGTACGCGCGAGCCTCGACCGAATGCGAACCCGCCGAGGCACCCGATGCGTTCCAGGTAGCCGTGAACGTCGGCGGATAGGCGGTTCCCACGAGGGCTCCGTCGACTCGGAACTCGACCCGCGACATGCCCGAGTCGGCGTCGGCCGCACTGGCGCTCAGGAGCACCGAGCCCGACACCGTCGACCCGTTGCTCGGGGTGGTGATCGTGACCGATGGCGGCGTGGTGTCACCCGTCGGCGGCGGTGGCGGAGGGGGCGTGCTGCCGTCGGTCGCGACGGTTACCAGCGTCATGCTCATCGCGGGGAGATCCACGGTGAGACTCCCGCCGCTGAACGCACGACCCGTCGCCGATCCCGCATTCGCCGCGAGCTGGGCCCGGGTCGAGAAGGTCTCGATCGTCGCCGTCTGGGTCGAGAGCCCAGGCAGGCTCAGCGTGGTCTGGTGCGCGGTCGTCTCGTTCTTGTTCACGAGCAGGACGCGGTAGGTCGTGCCGTTGCTCGTGGCAAGGCACTCTACGCGCTTGCCTGCGACGGTTGCCGGCGACACAGGTTGGTCCTGCCAGTCGTAGGCAACGGCGTTGTCCGAGCTCGTCACGTTCGAGGTAAGCACCTTGTTGCCACTCACCGCGAGTCGCTTGAGCAGGCGCATCGCGAGAGCCTGTGACCGCAACCGCGCGGGCGGGTCGTTGTAGACGTCGGCTATCAGCTCGTCGGTGTTGGAGCCCGCGAACATCTCCCAGAACGTGGTGAGGTCGACGCCGCCGTTGGCCGCGTTGGCCATAACGCTGCCGAAGTACACCGCGTCCCACATCTGATCGGCGCTGGCATACTGCGTCCCGCCGTCGTAGTTGAACTCGGTGATGCCGACGTTCTGGCCCGGCGCGCCCCATCCGGCGAGCACGCTGCCGACGTTCTTCACCACGCCGTCCCAGTCGATGAACTTGCCCGAGTACTGCCACGTCGAGTCAACGACCTTCTGGGCGGGCATGCTCGGCGCGGCGAAACTGTAGACGTGGATCGGGAAGTAGTCGGGCTTGTAAGGCGAGGTCTGGTACAGGTAATCGAACGGGAACGACGTGGTCGTCGAGGGCCCCTGACCCGAGGGATACGCGGAGACCTTCACGCCCGGCGTTTTGGCCTTGATGGCCGGGTACACCGCTTCCCATAGCCGAATGTAGTCGTAGATAGGGTCGCCGTTGGGGGTGCGGATCGCGAGGTAGTTGTTATTCGCGGGCTTGCTCGAGCCGGACACGGGCGGCAGCTGGATACCTTCCATTGGCTCGATGTCACACTCGTTGCCGATCTCCACGTACTTCACGTTCACGCCCGCATCGATCAGATGCTTGATGTGCTCCGACCACGCGTACGCGACTTCTGTGTAGTTGAGCGTCCCGTCGGGGTTGAGCATCGCGGTGGAGAGTTCGTCGTTCAGCGTGTACATGACCGGCACGTTGAGCGTCTTCCACCACGCGATCTGGTCGGCGAAGGTCTTTCCGCTGCCGAGAGCCCCACCCGCGTTCCAGTTGAACTGGCCGTGCGCGGGATACCACGCCTCCATGTCGACGTACCACTTCGTGCCGTGCCCGACCCGCAGCAGGCCCATGCCCATGTCGGCGATCAGCGAATTGTACGAGTTGCTCGGCCAGTAGCCGCCCCATGGCGTGAGGTTGCTGCCGAGCATCTCGGAGGTGAACCCGCCCACCTCGGTCGAGGACACGCTGATCGCGGTGTCCGCGGCGTACGCGGGAGGCGGGGGCGCCGCAATAACGCCACCGAGTGCAACGGTCGTCGTCAGCGCGAGCGCGAGCAGACAGCGCGAGCAGCGAGCGATGACCTCCGCGACAACCGTGCGGAAGGCCTTCATGGAGTACCCCCTCAAATAGCCCCTAATCCTGACGCGTGCCGCCGATTGGGTCGCAGGTCGGTGGTGCGGGAGGCGCACGCGTGGACGGACACCGGTTCCCCAAAGCCGCCGGTGCCGCGTACCTTCGTAGTACCACTCCACTGGTTGTGGTCGGTATCCCCCGTGAGTACGAAACGCACTGTCACGGCTCGCCTGAGGACCGCCAGGGTTCCGTCGGCAAAGTGCTGGACGACGGCCCTCAGCAGGGAGACGATGGCGAATGCCGGCCCGGGGGGCGCCGACGACGTGTGGACCGCACCGCTACACCGAGGAGGAGCCGATGCCGGCGGCGATCAAGGTGAGTGGGCTCACCAAGTACTACGGCAAGACGCGGGGCGTCGAGGACTTGACCTTCGAAGTCCAGCCGGGTGTCACGTTCGGCTTCCTGGGACCGAACGGGGCCGGCAAGACGACGACCATCCGCTGTCTTCTCGGCATGCTGCGGCCAACTGGGGGTTCGGCGGCACTCTTCGGCGAGCGCGTGTCCCTCGATGGCGCCGAACTCCGCAGGCGTGTGGGCTACGTGGCCGGCGAGGTCCACCTGTACGAGCGCGAGACAGGGCGGTGGCACATCGACTACATCTCCGGCCTCAGAGGAGCCAAGCCGTCCTCGGCGAACCGACTCATCAACGTCTTGGAGTTCGACCCCTCCCGCAAGGTGGGCACGCTCTCGAAGGGCAACAAACAGAAGCTCGCGCTGATCCTGGGGCTGATGCACGATCCCGAGTTGCTCCTGCTGGACGAGCCTACCAGCGGGCTCGACCCCCTCAACCAGCAGACTGTGTTCGAGATCATCGGGGAGCGTGTCGCGGGTGGCGCGACGCTCTTCCTGTCCAGCCACATCCTTCCCGAGGTCGAAAAGGTGTGCGAGCGCGTCGGCATCATCAGGGAAGGTAGCCTCGTAGCCGAGGAGCCGATGACCGATCTGCTCCGCAAGCAGCTCCGCCACGTGCATGTCACGTTCACCGAACCGGTCCAAGCCGACTTCTTCAACGGCGTCGAGGGCATCGCGAACGTCGAGCACCTGAGCCCGGACGTCCTCATCGCGACCGTGCGCAGCGAGGGCATCGACGCCGTGGTGAAGCGCGTCGCCACCCGGCAGGTCACTGATGTGGAAATCGAGCGCGCGACGCTCGAGGACGTCTTCCTCGAGTACTACCGGGGAACCTCGGCCGAGCAGGACCAGACGCCTCCCGACAACACCGCTGCGTCGGAAGAGGGCGGTGACGCGTAATGGCATGGACGCTGTTCTCCCGCACGCTCTACCAGCGCCGCACTGCCCTGCAGTGGTACTCCATGGGCCTGGTCACGTACTCGGCGTTCATCGTGTGGTACTACCCGTTCATGCGGACGTCGGGCATCCAGCAGTACCTGAAGTCGTTTCCGAAGGAGCT
>CAYHCN010000246.1:0-3619 GCA_964354945.1 uncultured Eubacteriales bacterium | reverse complement strand
TCTGCGACGCAGCCGCCGCCGACGAGCGCATCGATCGCCTGTGGCGGCAAGGGCTCATCCAGCGCTACATCGACGCCGTTTCGCGCCGTATCGGTTCCGACCAGGCGACGGGCGAGATCTCCGCCGACATCAATCCCGCCCTGACGGCTCGGGCCCTCGTCGTGCTCACTGAGCGGTTCACGTGCGACTGTCTCGGCAAGCCGGAATGCGCCTCGGAGGAGGCATTCGCCGATACGCTCGCGCACATCTGGTGCGTCACGCTGTACTCCAAGTGCTAGGCGCTCCCCAACGCTGACATGCAAGCGGGCCGCACCCCATCGGGCGCGGCCCGCTTTCTCGTCGTTACGTCGCTGTCGCGCTACTGCGCCGGCCCCGACGAGACGATGATCGCGATGTTCGTGCCGACCGCGACCGTCTCGCCGGCCTTCGGAACCTGCGAGAAGACGATCCCCTTCGGATACTGCGCGCTTGCCTCCAAGATGACGTTCGGAACGAGGCCGACGTCCTTGAGCGTCTGCTCAGCCTTGGCTTGGTCCTGTTGGGTCACGTTCGGTACCTGCACCGTCTGTGCGTCGGCAGGCTGCGGCCCCTTTGAGACAAGGAGTGTGACCTGCGTGCCGGGTGCGACGCTCGCTCCGGCTGCCGGCGCTTGGCTGATGATCTGCCCACTGGGGACCGACTGGCTGTAGTTCTCGAGCACGACGGTGTCCAGACCCGCCTTCTGCAGCGCGCTCTCGGCGTCTGCCTGGGACAGCCCTGCGACATTCGGAACGGTGACGTTGGCCGCCGGCTGCGGGCCCTTGGAGACCTGCAGTGCGATCTCCGTGCCCGGCTGCACGAGTGTCCCTGTCTGCGGGGTCTGGCTCACGACGACACCCGCGTCCACGGTGGCGCTGTAGACCTCGATCTTGGTCGACTTCAGGTCCGCGTCCTTGAGTTGCTGCTCGGCTTGGTCAGCCTTCAGGCCCACGACGCTGGGGACTTTGACGCCCTGCGACTTGCCGGCCACGATCAAGTCGACCTTGCTGCCCTTCTTCGCTTCGGTACCGCCGGCGGGGGTCTGCGAAGTGACTTCGCCCTCGCGGATGGTGGTAGACGGAATCGTGGTGACGGTGCCGACCTCGAAGCCCGCGTCGGTGAGCGCCTGCGTCGCGGCCGATTGCTGCTGGCCGACCACCTCAGGTACCGCGACCGGTGTCCCGCCGGAACGCAGGAAGAAGAAGGCCGCCGCGATCGCGGCGATGACGAGCAGCGCGAGCAGTACCCCGATCCACGCCTTGCTCTTCGCGGGGGCCTGCTGCAGTGCCCGGGCGTCGGGCGCTTGCGCGAAGACTCGACCGGCGGGCACTGCCTGGTTGAACTCCTCCATAACGTAGGCCCGCAGGCCCACGCTCTGTAGCAGGGACTGCGCCTCGTCGGCAGCGCGTCCGACCACGTCGGGCAGCACGGTCATCGGTGCGGTGTCTTGGGAGGGGCCGGTCGACACGACCATGACGCTGCGCGAGCCCTGGGGCGCACCGAGTCCTGCCGCAGGGAGCTGGGTCCACACGTTGCCCGCGCTCTCAGGGCCGGCATTCTGCACCACGCCAACAGACAGCCCCGCGGCCTGCAGCTCGCCGAGGGCCTTGGCCTCCTTCATCCCGGTCACGTCAGGGACGGTGACGTAGCCCATCGCAGTCGGGGGAACGCCTTTCGACACGCCGAGGACGATCGTGCTTCCCCGGGGGATCGGCGGTCCTTCGATCGTCGGAGGCATCCGGGTGGTCGCGCCGGGATCGGGATACGCGCTGGGTTGCCCGGGTGAGGGGCTTGGGGCGCCGCTGACTTGGTCGTCGGTCATGAGGGTCCTCGCTTCCCGCAGATGAGGCTCGTCGCGTCTACCTGTAAGGAATACCCATACGTGCATTCGACAAGCTGTTGGCTGAGCGGTCCGATGCGGTCCGCATCGGTCGTCACGGGCCGCTCGGAAGGTATCCTACACAAGGATTGACCCTGACGTTACGTGAGGGTCTAGGGTGGCATCCGAAAGGAGGTGCCGAGGATGGCGATGACCGTAGGTGAAGTCGCGAAGCTCGCGCACGTGAGCGTCCGCGCGCTGCATCACTACGATGAGACGGGCTTGCTGAATCCGTCCGAGCGCAGCGACGCCGGCTATCGGCTCTACACGGACGATGACCTGGACCGCCTTCGGCAGATCCTGTACTTCCGCGAGCTCGGGCTGGGTTTGAACGCCATCGAGGGCTTGCTCTCGACCCACGGGGCTGACCACCGGGAAGTGCTGTCGGTGCAACGCGAGCTGCTCGCCGAGAAGGTGGCACGGACGCAGGCCATGATCGAGGCGATCGATCGGGAGCTGGCCGGTACGGAGAAAGGCATTCGAATGAGCAAGGAAGAGATGTTCGAGGTGTTTGGCGACAACGATCCCTCCCAGTACGAGAATGAGGTTCGCGAGCGCTGGGGCGAGACCGACGCGTACAAGGAGAGCCAGCGCCGAGCGGCCCGCTACACCAAGGCGGACTGGGAGGAGATCAAGGCCGAGAGCGAGGCGATAGGTCTCGCCCAGAAGGCGGCGTTCGAGGGCGGGTTCCCACCGGACTCCGACGAGGCTCAGGCGGCGATCGACAGGCACTTCCGCCAGATCAACGAGCGCTTCTACACCTGCCCGATCCAGATGTACCGCAATCTCGGTCAGATGTACGTCGCCGATCCGCGCTTCAAGGCGACCTACGACAAGATCTCTGACGGGCTTGCCGAGTACGTACGTGACGCGGTCGCCGTCTACTGCGATCGACACGCGGGCTAGTCCGGTTGCAGGCGCGGTTCGACCGCGAGGCCGCCGCATCCAACGATGCGGCGGCATTCTTGCTTGCAGCGAGCAGTCGGATGGCCGCGATTCGATGCCGTTTCGCAACGTCACAACAGCTAGATGGGCAGTATGATGCTGACATCAGCGACGACGGGGGTTGTATGGCGAAGTGGTTCAAGAGAGGCGACACGGGTTCACAGGCTGAACCCGAGCCGTGGTGGCGCGATAGCGAGAGCCCCGTCGCCGGTGACGACACATCCTCCCAACCCGACGCCGCCCATCCAGCCCCGGCACCGGAGGCGCTCGATGCGACTGCGGGCGAAGCCGTGCCCGAGTCGGCTGACGAGACCGAGCCGACGTCGGCCGAGTCGGTGTCGAGCGCGCCCGACGAATCCGCGGCTGCCCGGGGCGAGGCTGCTGAGCCAGCGGCCGAGCCAGCGGCGGAGCCGACCCCAGAGCCTGGCCCCGAGCCCGAAGAGCCCGTGGCCGGGGAAGCGCCGGCCGCTGCGGCGGCCGCGGGCGGCGGCTTCATGGCCGGGTTGTCGGGACGTTTCAAGCGCAAGAAGGAGCAACCTGCTGCAGCGGCGGCGGAGCCTGCTGCCTCAGGAGAGCCTCAAGGCGTTGACGAGCCGGCAGCCGCAGGAGAGCCCGCGTCAGCGGAGGAGTCCGCTCCCACAGTGCAATCCGCAGCTGCCGAAGAGTCGGCTGCCGTGGTGGCCGCGCCCGCCGAGCCGACGACTGAGGTCGCGGCAGGGGCGATTGCTGCAGGCGCCGTCGTTGCAGCTGAAGCGGGTCCCGAGTTCCCCGTCGAGC
>CAYHCN010000245.1:0-3637 GCA_964354945.1 uncultured Eubacteriales bacterium | reverse complement strand
CCTCGAGGTCCTGCAGGTAGTCGTACCCCCGCACGACGACCAGAACGTGTCGTCCGTACATGGAGACCTTCGTCTCAGGGATCCACAGCTCGTCGGTGAGGAGCCCACGCTCCTTGTCGAGGTACTCGATCGTGTTGCGGGCGAACTTGTCGAGTTGCTCGCCGAGGCCGGCCTTCGCTGCCTCGAGCCTGTCCTCGATCACGGCCACCGACAGACGCTCGCCCGAGGCCACGACCTGGCCGTTGCGGATCACCTCGCCGCCGACGACCTCGACGACGTCGCCTTCCTTGACCGCGTCGAAGATCCCCACGCCGACATCGTCAATGAGGGTGACTCCGCCTCGAGCCAGGATGAGCGGCCCGACGTTCGGGTAGGTGCCCGAGATCGAGGCTGCAGCGTTCACGACCACCTCAACACCACTCGCGACAAGGCCCTCGGCGCTGACCCGGTCCATGTCGGCGTGATCGACGATGGCCACGTCGGCGGCGGTGAGCCGCTTCACGAGGTCCTTGGTGCGCTTGTCGAGTTTGGCGACGCCTTGCTGGCGCATGTGCCTCCGTCAGGTGGCTGTTGGGGCAGGGGCGCTGGACGCCTGCTCGAGAAGGTCGCGCGCGTGGGCCAGCGCCGCGGAGCCGACGTCCCCCGATAGCATACGTGCGATCTCGGAGACGCGCTGCTCGCCGTCCACCTGCGCCACCTCTGTGTGCGCACCCTCGCTCGATACCGTCTTCGTGACCACGAGGTGACGGTCGGCGTAGGCGGCGACCTGGGCGAGGTGGGTTACGACGATGACTTGGTGCGTCTGCGCGAGAGCAGCCAGGCGACGGCCCACAGCCGTGGCGGCGGAGCCGCCGATACCTGCGTCGATCTCGTCGAAGACGAGGATGGGCACGTCGTCAGCGGTCCCGAGCACGCTCTTCAGCGCGAGCATGACGCGGGACACCTCGCCGCCTGAGGCGATCCGGGCGAGCGGCCGGGCAGCGGTACCGGGGGCCGGCCGGTAGAGGAACTCGACGGCATGGGGGCCGGACTCGCGCCACCGCTCGAAGTCGAGGTCCTCGAGCGCGACCTCGAATCCTGCTCCCGCAAGTGCGAGATCAGCGGTAGCGTCCACGAGCGCGGCGGCGAATGCCGGTGCTCCGGCGGCCCGAACGGCGAGGAGCGCCTCGCCCGCAGCGCGGTAGGCGGCTTCGGCCTGAGCGACCTTCGCGTCGGCCTCGGACAGACCGGTCTCCCCCTGGACGAACGCCTCGAGGGTGGAGACGGCCTCGTCGCGGGTTCGCAGCACGTCATCCAAGCTCGGACCGTACTTCTTCTTGAGTCCCGTCAGCGTCGATAGCCGTGCCATCACCTCGTCGAGTGCTCGAGGATCGTGCTCGATGGCGTCCCGGTAGCGGCGAAGCTCGGCACCCGCGTCCTCCAGCGCCGCGTCGATGTCGATGAGGGACTCTGCGAGGGCGTCAAGCGCGGGATCGACGCCAGCAACCGAGTCCAGCGCGGCACGCGCCTGCGCGAGCGCATCTGACGCGCCACCCTCCTCGCGGACTGCGGCGACCGCGGTCGCCGCAGCTGCGGACAGCCTCTCGCCGTGCTGCAACGCGGGAAGGCGCGCTACGAGCTCGTCGTCCTCCCCCTCACCGGGGTCCGCCGCGCCGATCTCGTCGGCTACGAACCGCAGGTAGCCGGATTGCCGCTCCGCCTCGGCAAGGCGCTCGGCGAGCTCGGCCCGCAGGTCGCGTGCTTCGGCGAACGCGGCCCGGGCTGCGTGATAGGACGCAAGCGCCGACTGCGCCTCATCGCCGATCCAGCGGTCGAGGTAGTTGACGTGGGTCGCCGGGCGAAGTAGTGCCTGGTGTTCGTGCTGTCCGTGGAGGTCGACCGACGGCCCCAAACGGGCCGCGAGCTCGCCCACTGTCGCCATGCTGCCATCCAGCGCGCAGCGGCTCCGGCCGTCGGCAGTCACGCGGCGCTTGGCGACGACCTCCTCGCCGTCGACGACGAACCGCCCTTCGACGAGCGTTTCGCTGCGCCCTTGGCGCACGTCGCCGGAGTCGGCACGCTCGCCGAGGAGCAGCTTCAAAGCACCGACGAGCGCGGTCTTTCCGGCGCCGGTCTCCCCGCTCAGCGCGGTCATGCCGGCCCCCGGCTCGAGCCATACCTCTTCGATCAGGGCGAGGTCTTTGACGTGGAGCTCTTCGAGCACGCCGTCATCCCCCGAAGAACTCGCGCGCCACGACCTGATAGAAGTCGCGCCCGTCGGATTTCACGAGGAGCACGTCGTGGGGGCTGCGGGCAACGGTGACACGGGTGATACTGCGGCGGCACGGCGTCTCATCGCCGTCGACGGTGAGGCAGCCTTCGAGGTTGCGCTCCTCGTCGATTCTCAGCTCCACGACGTCGCTCGGACCGGTCACGAGCGCCCTGGAGGCGAGGGTATGGGGTGCGATAGGAACTACGAGCATGCCGCTGGCCTCGGGCGAGACGATGGGTCCCCCCGCCGAGAGCGCGTAGGCCGTGGAACCCGTCGGAGTCGCCACGACGATGCCGTCCGCACGAAACGAGGTCACTTCGGTCCCGTTGATGACGACGGCGATGCAGATGACCCGGTTCGAGCCGCCGCCACGCCCGAGGCAGATCTCGTTCAGGGCGCGGTATGTCCCAGCGTGCTTCCCCGCCATCTCGACGTCGGCGACGAGCGTCATCCGGCGCTCGAGCACGACCTCACCGGCCAGTGCGTCCCCCACTGCAGCGCGCACCGAGCCGGCACCGGCGCCCGTGAGGAAACCGAGCCTCCCGAGGTTCACGCCGAGGATGGGGACTTCCCGCTCGCCGAGGATGTGGAACGCCTTGAGAATGGTCCCGTCACCGCCAAGGGCCACGACGAGGACCGGCTCGCCGAGGTCCGACGGAGAGATCCCAAAGTCAACGAGCCCGACCGCTTTCGCGTCGTCGTTGACGAGCACGGGCTCCACGCCCTCCGATGAGAGCCACGCCACCAGTTCCGTTGCCGCAGCTGCAGCCTCGGGTTTCACCACGTTGGGAACGAGCAGGACCCGCACGCTAGCCTCCGAGTTCACGATGGGCTGCCGAGACGACCTCGGCGATATCGAGCTCGGCACACGGGCCGAATCTGGCGGCGTGTACCCAGAACTCTAGGTTACCCTCAGGCCCCGCGATGGGCGAGTACGTCAGGTCGCGCACGATGAGACCTGCGCCGTTCGTTGCGGCGACCACTTCTCGCAGCACGTCGACGTGGACCCGCGGGTCCTTCACCACACCCTTCTTACCAACCCGGCCTTTCCCCGCCTCGAACTGGGGCTTAACCAAGACGACGAGCTGGGCCACAGGTCCCATCAGCGCGACGAGCGCTGGAAGTACCTTGGCGACAGAGATGAACGACAGGTCGGCCACGACAAGATCGAACGGTGCACCCAGCTCCACGGGGTCGGCGTGCCGGATGTTGGTCCGCTCGACCACCGTGACGCGATCGTCGGTGCGGAGGGACCACGCGAGCTGGCCGTAGCCGACATCCACGGCGACGACGTGCGCCGCGCCGCGCTGCAGCAGGCAGTCGGTGAATCCTCCGGTAGACGCCCCCACGTCGACAGCAGACACCCCGCTGACGTCGAGGCCGAAG
>CAYHCN010000244.1:0-3698 GCA_964354945.1 uncultured Eubacteriales bacterium | reverse complement strand
GAGACGTCGAAATCGGCGAACCCCGATTTCGACGTCTCCCGCATCGAGATCGAGCGCCCGGGGCTGACCTACACGGTGGACACGCTGCTGGCGCTTCACGAGCGGTACGGGCCGTCGACCGAGCTGTTCTTCATCACCGGCGCGGACGCGGTATGGGACATCGTGTCGTGGAAGGACGCCGACAAGATCGCGGGGCTTACGACGTTCATCGCCGCCACGCGTCCGGGCTACGACCTCGAGGCTGCTGCGCAGGCACACGAAGAGGCGTCGACCCGGTTCTCGATCGAGTACCTCGAGGTGCCCGCGCTGGCGATCTCGTCGACCGACATCCGCGAGCGAGTCGCCGATCGAAGGCCGATCCGCTACCTCACGCCCGAGCCGGTCGCCGCGTACATCACCAAGTACGGGCTCTACCGCGCGGTGTCGCCATGACGGTCGATATCGACGCGATCGAGCAGGCGCTTGCAGCCCGCCTCTCAAATGCCGCCTTCGCCCACAGCGTGAGGACGGGGGCGACCGCGGCGGACCTCGCTGAGGAGTACGGCGTCGACGTCGAACTCGCGCGCGTCGCCGGACTGCTCCACGACTGGGATCGCGAAGTGGCCGCCGACGAGCTCGTGAGCTCGGCCCGGGCCACCGGGGACGTCCACGAGGTGGAGCTGGCGCAGCCGAAGCTCCTCCATGCTCGCACGGGTGCCGATGGGGCTCGAAAGGCGTTCCCGGATCTGCCTGCCGAGGTCTACTCGGCGGTCGAGAAGCACACCATCGGCGCGATCGACATGAGCGACCTCGACAAGGTCGTCTACCTGGCCGACATGATCGAGCCCGCCCGCGACTGGGCCGGCGTCGACGAGCTTCGCCGGTGTGTCGGTGAGGTCTCGCTCGACCAGATGTTCTTCCTCGGCTATCGGATGTCGCTCGAGAGCCTCCTGCGGCGCAGGAAGCGTCTCCATCCCGACACCGTCGCCGTCTGGAACTCGCTGGTGGCCAAGAACCGCGCCGCGAAGAGTCGCGTATGAGTGACGAAAGCACGACGCGCAAGCGCAGGACACCGCGGGTATCGCGCAAGGAGCGTGTGGGCGATGCGGTCGACCGCACCGGTCGGACCGCCCGGAGCCTCATGTGGGTGCTCGGTTGGGTGCTCATCGGGGTGGTGGGCCTCGCCGTTGTCCTCCTGCTGAGCGCCTCGGCGATCAACGGGATCGCGAGGTGGAACGCCAAGCGCGTCGCCACGTCGGCCTCGTCGGGCAGCGAGGCCGCCCGACGTGCGAAGGAGAACGTGCTCGTCATCGGCGCCGACGCGACCAATACCGCGATCGGCTTCATCGCCGTACGTGTCGACCAGAAGCGCGGCCAGGTCTTTGGCATCGCGATCCCCGACGGGGCGTTCCTCGAAGTGCCGGGGCAGGGCTTCGAGCGCATCGGGGAGAGCCTCTCGGCGGGCCCCCAGGTGTCGCTTTCGGCAGTCAGCAACTTCCTCGGCGTGCCGTTCCAGCGCTATATCGTGGTGCCGGCCGAGGAGTACCAGCGTGCGGTCAAGACGCAGTCGGTGGACCGGATCCTCTCCAAGCAGACCGCGTCGAACCTCCCCGCCGCCGAGCGGACCTCGCTCGAAGCCGCGATCGCCAAGACCGACAAGGAGAACGTCGCCATCGTCCCGCTGCCGGTCAAACCGATCACGCTGGGCAGCGTGACGTACTTCGAGCCCCAACGCGCGCAGGTTGCCGACGTAGTCAAGTCGTGGTGGGGAGTGGACCTTGCGACTCAGCAGCAGGCGACCAAGGTCATCCTGTACAACGGTGTGGGCACGCCCGGTATCGCCGGACAGGCAGCGCAGGAACTCATCCGCGCGGGATTTCGCGTCGTGGACACCAAGAACGCGGACAAGTTCGGCTACGAGCAGACCCTCATCGTGGTGCAGAAGGGCCCGGTCGCCGCGGGCACGAGGGCGGCCAAGGTCCTCGGCGTCGGGAAGGTCGTCAACAAACCCACCGATCAGAGCGTGGCCGACATGGTCATCATCGTGGGCAAAGACTACAAGCCATAGCGAGCGCGCCGGGTCCGGCGAAGCCAAGGAGGGTGTGTGGACTCCACTGAGATCGCGATCGCGGCGGCCCGTGCCGCCTCCGACAAGAAGGCCGAGGACATCATCGTCATCGGTGTCAGCGAACTGCTGGTCGTCACCGACTACTTCGTGATCTGTACGGGCCGCACCGACCGTCAGGTGCGGGTCATCGCCGAGGAGATCGAAGACCAGCTGCGCGAGAAGGTCGGCGTCAAGCCGACCGGGCGCGAAGGCGTCGAGCAGGGCACGTGGGTGCTCCTCGACTTCGTCGACGTGGTCGTCCACGTATTCCAACCCGCCGAGCGCGACTTCTACCGGCTCGAGAAGCTGTGGAGCGACGCCCCGCACCTCGAGCTGCCCGAGGACATCACCGGACCGGTCGCTTCGGCGCAGGGCCCCGGCGGTGCCGGTGAGGGGGAGGGCGTGCCGCACGTCAGCAACGCGGACGACGTGGTCGAGGCTCGGGAGTCGGACCCCGCCTTCAGTCAGGCGGAGGGGCCAGCTGACGACCTCGGGGAACCGGATTCCGAAGGCCCCGAGGCCGAGTAGGTGACTGCCGCCGGGGTGTGGCGCCGCTACGGCGTCCAACTCGCGCTCGTCGCGGTCGCTGCGGTATGGGGCGCGACCTTCGTCATCGTCAAGGGCGCTGTCGAGGTCTACCCGCTGTTCGCATTCCTCGGGCTGAGGTTCGCCATCGCCGTGGTCGCATTCGTGGTGTTGTTCCCCCGGGTGCTCCGGCGGCTTGACGCCAGCAGCGTGCGAATGGGGCTCTTCGCCGGCGTCTTCCTGACCGCCGGCTACGTGTTCCAGACGTGGGGCCTGCAAGGCACCACACCCGCCCGCTCCGCGTTCATCACCGGGCTGTATGTCATCGTGACCCCGCTCCTTCAGGCAGCGCTGCTCCGCCGACGCCCCCATCTCGCCACGATCGGCGGCGCCGCCGTCGCGTTAGCGGGCCTGTGGCTGCTGTCGGGTGCGGGCTCGGGCCTGTGGACCGTCGGCGACACCCGCACCGTCGTCTGTGCGCTGGCGTACTCGGTCCACTTCATCGTGCTCGGCTCGACCAAGGAGCACCACGACACGACAGCGCTTGCTCTGGTCCAGATCGCCACCGCAGCCGTCGTGTGCAGCGGGATCTCCATCGTGACCGAGAAGGCGGGTCTGCCGACCGACCCCAAGGTGTGGGCCGCCCTGCTCATGACCGGCGTGCTGGCCTCGGCCGTCGCGTTCGCGATCCAGACGTGGGCACAGCGCCGGGTGTCTCCCGCGCGCACCGCCCTGATCCTCGCGAGCGAGCCCGCCTTCGGCGGCCTGTTCGGATGGGCGGCAGCCGGCGCGGCGCCAGTGCGGGAGGTCTTCGGTGCGGCGATGATGCTCGGCGGCATGCTGCTCTCCGAGGGCGTCGCAGCGCTCGCGCCGAAGGAGGGAATCACCTTCGAGCCGGCTGTCGAGGGCATGCCCGCGCCGGTCATCGAGGAGGCGGCAGGAGAGGCCCGCGGGGCGCCGTTGGACGGCGACTGAGCGCGGTTGACCGCGGCAAAGACGCTGCTATACTAGCGCGTGCGCCGATTCAGGCTACCCAGATGTGGGGCCATAGCTCAGCTGGGAGAGCGCATGGCTGGCAGCCATGAGG
>CAYHCN010000243.1:0-3708 GCA_964354945.1 uncultured Eubacteriales bacterium | reverse complement strand
CCGCCGTAGTTGCTGCCGATCGGGTCCGCGTACGCGAACACGGCCATGACGAGGAGAGCGACAACGGCGAGGATCACGGTCCTCTGCGCCGCCCTCTTGATGATGAACGACCTCTGACCGCGAACGGAGTCGAAGTCGAACACCTTGCCGAGAAGGGACTTCACGGCTCCACCTCCCTGTACATCCGGCCCTATGTGGCAGGGCCGTTTCAGAAACGGTGCGCCGTACGTCGTTGGACGGCGGGCTCAGGATGCGCGTGCCCCGAGCAGGGTCGGATTGCCAACCCGTGTCCGCAGGTTAGGGGGGCGATGTTTCGCCGAGGTTTCAGTGCGCGC
Organism: uncultured Eubacteriales bacterium; assembly: GCA_964354945.1. Taxonomy (GTDB): domain Bacteria; phylum Actinomycetota; class Coriobacteriia; order Anaerosomatales; family CAVXGS01; genus CAVXGS01. The sequence goes on along the minus strand of CAYHCN010000243.1, from coordinate 3,373 downwards.
AAGACTCGATGAAGTCTGCGTTACGCGCGCGCCTCGGACGCCTCCAGCAGCTCGGCCATCGCCTGGAGGGCTGTTCCCACCGAGAACGGCGATGTCGATGCCTGCTCGACGGTGCGCTCAAGCAGCCGGCGGCCTCGCTTCAGGAGCTCTTCATCGCCGGTTCGGCCGAGTCGGATTACGTCGAGCGCTAGAAGATGAGCTCCGGAGGCGGTGGCGCCATCATGCGTTTCGCGCGGGCGCACGGGGAGCTCGGTCTTGGTGGGTCGCATATAGATGACGTCGTAGGCAGCGAACAGCTCGAGCGCACGGTCCACGATCGCCCTAGCGCTATCGAGATGGCCGCCGTCCGGGTCGGAGGCGTGCGCGGCTAGCATTGCCCGAACGAGCGCCGCAGCGTCCTCAGGCAGTCGCACGTCGGTTGCGGAGTCGTCGCCGACGAGGTGGATGACCTCGGCATCGTCAACGACGGACTGTTCGATGAGCCGCTCGAGCAGCGCGAGCCCTTCGGCGCGCATCTCGGCGTCATCGAATGCCGCGCCGGCCTCGATGAGCCCGGAGGCGAGGAGGCCGTTCCACGACACGAGCGCCTTGTCATCGCGGTCGGGCTGGGGACGCCTCGAGCGAGCTTCGAGAAGGTTCGCGAGTACTGCGTTCACGCCCACGGGCTCGTCGCGCAGGCCGTCTCGGCGGGTGAGGACGTTGGTGCCCTCCCAGTTCCCCGCAGGTGTGAGATCCAGGGTTCGCCGCGCAAGTTCGAGCTCATCGTCGGTGAGGACCTCCGCGGCCTGTTCCCACGTCCAGGTGTAGGTGAGGCCCTCCTCGCCTTCGGTGTCTGCGGAGAGCGAGGACGCGTACAGGCCGTTGTCGAGACGGAGGTCTCGGCGAAGGAAGTCGAAGGTCCCCCGCGCGGCGTGCTGCCACCACGGATCGGGAGCCAGCTGCTGCAGCTGGGCCAGGACCGAGAGTAGCTGGGCGTTGTCGTAGAGCATCTTCTCGAAGTGGGGGACGAGCCAGATTTGGTCCACGGCGTAACGAGCGAGGCCTCCGCCGGCCTGATCGTAGATCCCGCCGCCGAGCATGAAGCGGGTCGAGTCGATGACGAGGTTGAGCGACGCGGGGTTGCGGGAGAGGCGATGGAACGCAAGGAGGAAGTCGAGGACCGGCCACTGAGGGAACTTCGGGGACTCGCCGAAGCCTCCCCATTCGGGGTCGGCGACGCCGGCGATCGACTCGGACGCCTCCGCGACGACCAACTCGTCGACCTCCTGGCGTTCGAAGATCGCGAACATCGAGTCGAGGTACGTGCTCGACTCGGCGGCGGCCTCCTTCACGTTCGAGCGGTCGCGCTTCCACGCACCCGAGAGTTGGGTGAGGAGCTCGGAGAAGGACGGCATGCCGTACGCGGGTTTCGGCGGGAAGTACGTGCCGCCGAAGATCGGCCAGAGATCGGGGGTCATGAACACGGTCATCGGCCACCCGCCGTGGCCGGTCGAGCCGACGACGTAGGCCATGTACAGTTCGTCGACGTCGGGGCGGGACTCTCGGTCGACCTTCACCGCGATGAAGTTCTCGTTGAGGAGCTTGGCGGTGGCTTCGTCCTTGAACGATTCGCGCTGCATCACGTGGCACCAGTGGCACGATGCGTAGCCGATGGACAGAAAGATGAGCTTCTCGGACTCGCGCGCGGCGGCGAAGGCTTCCTCACCCCATGCGTACCAGTCGACGGGATCCTCGGCGTGGAGCCGAAGGTAGGGGCTGGTTTCGGAGGCGAGGCGATTCGACATAGAGGTCCTTCCACGTTCTTTCGCGCGGCGAAGATTCATCTAGCTTTTTGCCGCCGGTAATAGAGCCGAAACAGAACGGGGCGATGCTCTCACTAGGGTTCGCCGGCGCGAACTCCAGCTGCGAGAGGGATCGCCATGCACGGCACAGTATCCATGCTTGTGGGCCTCTTGGTCGTTCTTGCTGCGGCCAAGATCGCAGGCGAGCTGTTCGAACGCATGAAGCAGCCTGCAGTCATCGGCGAGCTTCTCGTGGGCATGCTGATCGGCCCATACGCCCTCGGGTTGGTGCATCAGAGTCCATCACTCGAGCTCATGGCCACTATCGGCGTGGTCATCTTGATGTTCGCCGTTGGCCTCGAGACCAAGTCCGGCGAGATCTTCCACGTCGGGCGCACCGCGTTCATCGTCGGCGCGATCGGCGTCGTGGTTCCGCTCGCGGCCGGTCTCGGCTTCGGCCGAGCCATGGGCTACCCCACCCCTGAGGCGCTGTTCATCGGGACCGCGCTGGTGGCAACGAGCGTCGGCATTACCGCCCGCGTGCTGGCCGACCGCGGACTCATCTCCACTCGTCTCGCGAAGATCGTGCTCGCAGCTGCCGTAATCGACGACGTCCTCGGCATGCTCGTGCTCTCGGTGGTCACCGGCTCGGTGGGGGGCGACCTCAACGCGGGTCGCATCGCGCTCACCATGGTCGAGGCCGTCGGGTTCATCGCCATCGTCGTGCTGGTGGGGCCGAGGCTCGTGGCGAAGCTCGAGAAGCCACTCGAGGGGCTGCACATCAAGAACGCGCCGTTCGTTGCGGCGCTCGGCTCCATGTTCGCCTTTGCGGCGCTCGCCGAGAGCATCGGACTTGCCGCCATCGTCGGGGCCTTCTTCGCGGGCATGGCCTTCGCCGAGTGCCCCCCACGCTGGGGTCTGGCTACCAAGACCGAGTCGCTCTACGAGTGGCTCGTGCCGTACTTCTTCGTGATGATGGGCGCTGCGGTCAACGTGAAGCTGTTCGCTAGTCCCGCAGTACTGGTCCCTGGGCTCGTGCTGGTCGCGATCGCGGTCGTCACCAAGATCGTCGGCTGTGGTCTGGGCATCATCAACGAAGGTCCCCGGACTGCCCTTGCGGTCGGCGTGGGTATGGTCCCCCGTGGCGAGGTGGGCCTCATCGTGGCCGCCGTCGGTCAGCGCATGGGAATCATCACGCCCACCGTCTACGCGATGATCATTCTCGTCGTCGTTGTTTCCACTTTGGTCGTCCCGCCGGTGCTGCCCGGCCTCTTCCAATGGGCCCGCTCGAGAGCCGCGAGCCCCTCTCTCGCGCCCGAGTCTGCAGCGGTAGGCGAGACGGCCTGACGTCGGAGCCGCGCCGCCCACGCCGGAGGTTGGCGCGGCTCGACGTCCCCCCTGGCGCTCTGCCGTGAGGCGTCGGTGCCGGCAACCGAATCAAGAGCGGTTGAGAGCTAGCGCTACGCGGCGCGGCCCTTGCTATACTGTCCCGCGCACGCGGGCAAGGTGCGCCCGCAGTACGGGGACGTAGCTCAGCTGGGAGAGCGCGGGCTTTGCAAGCCTGAGGTCGAGGGTTCGAGCCCCTTCGTCTC
>CAYHCN010000242.1:0-3713 GCA_964354945.1 uncultured Eubacteriales bacterium | reverse complement strand
AGTGGACGCTGGTCACCAGACCAAGCACCAACATCGGAATGAACAGACTCACGTGCAGTACTCCTTGTAGGTCTCGGCGACGCTATCGAAAGCGTCGACCGGGATGCGGTGCGGTCCCCCCACTGGTGTGAGAGAGCGCGCAGGGACCCGCCACGTCGTGAAGACGCGACGGCTACAAGGAAGGGATCAGAGCGTGAGGCGCTCGCCCAAGGGGTCCTCGGGCGGTGGCGGTGGCGCGATAGGCACGAACACGTGGGCGCGCTCGCGCGACTCGGCCATCCGCAGCATGGCAACCGCCGCAAACGCCGCGGCGATCACGAGGAGCAGCAGACTCATGCTGCTCGCGGCGAGGCCTTCGACCCCGTGGGTCGTGACGATGACTCCGGAACAGGCCTGCTTGAAGACCTGCCCGATGGTCAGGGCGTGATCGGCGCAATCTGTTGCGCCTGTACCGGTCATGGGCATGTTGCAGCCGACCATGAAGGCGACCGGAATCGCGGCCAGCACCACAAGCGCGGTGAGACCGAGAGCCAGCATCTTCCTTGTCGGTGCGTCGAACCTCATGTACTCCCCCGGACGATGTCCGTTTGGTACCCGGTTAGGAGCAATCACTGTGCCTAGCGGCGTGAGAATAGCCTCACATCCGAGTGCGCCTCGTGTCTACGGTATCGGGCCGGACGGCGGGAGGCTGTAGGCCAGCGGCACGATCCGCGCGGCAGGCGTCATTCGCTGGACTGCTCGGCCGGGACGAACTCGATCGACACCGAGTTGATGCAGTACCTCAGGCCGGTGGGAGGTGGGCCGTCGTTGAAGACGTGGCCCAGATGCCCGTCGCACGTCGCGCACCGCACCTCTGTACGCTTCATGCCGAACGAGCGGTCAGTGTGCTCGGTGACCGCGTCGGGCGAGATCGGCTCGTAGAAGCTCGGCCAACCGCATCCCGAGTGGAACTTCGTCCCCGAGGTGAACAGCGGCGCGTGGCATCCCGCACACCGATACTCACCTGCCTCGAACACGTCGGTGAGCGCGCCCGAGAACGCCGGTTCCGTCCCCGCACGCCGCAGGACGCGGAACTGCTCGGGGGTCAGGATCGTGCGCCACTCGTCGTCGGAATGCATGACCTTGTCGACCACGGCGACCTCCGTCTCGCGTGCTCCGGGCTCTGGCTGGGACGTCATGCCCCGTCATGTGCGCGCTGCAGGTCTGCGATCACGAGCTTCGTCATGCCGAGCATGGCTTCCGTCGTGCGCCTGGCAGCCTCGGGGTCGGGGTCGGCCATCAGCTCGCCCAGAGCCGTGGGCACCACCTGCCACGAAAGACCGTAGCTGTCCTTGAGCCATCCGCACACGCCGTGCTCGCCGCCCTCGGCTAGCTTGTCCCAGTAGTAGTCGACCTCGTCCTGGTCCTCGCAGTTCACCACGAACGAGACCGCCTCGGTGAACGGGAACAGCGGCCCGCCGTTGATGCCCATGAACTCTTGCCCGAACAGCGTGAAGGACACCGTCATCACCGTGCCCTCGGGACCAGGCCCCGCGGGCCCGTAGCGCACCACACGCCCCACCTTCGAGTCGGGGAACACCGAAGCATAGAACTGCGCGGCGTCCTCGGCCTGGGTGTCGAACCACAGCGACGTGGTCAGCTTCTGCATGTCCGTCCCCTTCGATGTCGCGGAACTTGTTCCGGCAATAACATCCCCGAACGAACCGAAGGCAACGCGAGGGCGACGAGATCTTGGCTACAGGAGTGCGCCGGGACCACCCGAGCGGCCCACGCGGCTAGTCAGTCTCTGTCGGCCTTCATCGGTCAGTCCGAAGCCGTCGATCTCGCGGGCGAGTCGCGCAGCCGAGCCCTCACCGTCGAGGTAGCCGTTCACGCGCGCAGCCGCAGTGGAGTCGACGAACTCCAGGTCGTTGGGGTACATCGCCGAGAACTCGGCCATCAGTTGCCGGTCGTTGCGGAGGCGATACTTCTGGTGGTAACCCTCGGCGAGGTAGAAGCGCCGGAGCGGTTCGATGCGCGTAAGGACCTTGCGGCCTACGGCCTGCTCGAAGTTCTCGGCACTCGCGCGCGCAGCCGCAAGATGCTCGTCGCTGTGTGCCAGCACCAGCGACGCGTACTGCGTCGAGTACGCCCCGCGGGTCGGATTGTGCGATTGCCAGAACAGCGCGAGCAGGTCCTCGTACGACACGGCGGCCGGGTCGAAGTCGACCTCGAAGCACTCCGTGTGATCGCCGATCGATCGGTAGGTGGGATCGGTCGTCGTGCCACCCGCGTAGCCCACCCGCGTGCGCCACACACCGTCGACGAGCCCGAACTGGGCGTCGGGACCCCAGAATCAACCTGACGCGAAAGTCGCAGTCTCGAGGACAGCGGGGACCTGCAGGTCGATAGGCGGGACCGGACGGCGTGCTGCACGATCCGTGTTTCCCTTGCGGAGTGGGAACAGCATCGGCGAGTACCTCCTCGGCGGGGTCGTACCCACACCGAGTGCAAGTCACGAGCCACGGAGCGGCGGCTACCGCAGCGCTCCCACGATGCGGTCAACGATCTCGTCGAGCAGGCCCCGCGAGGTCGCGAAGTTGAGCCGAGCGAAGCCGCTGCCCGCGTCGCCGAAGTCGGGTCCCGCCGACAGTGCCACCTTGGCCTTCTCGAGCAGCAGCCGCATGGGGTCCTCGGCAAGCGGGGTCTGGCGGAAGTCGAGCCACGCGAGGTACGTCGCCTGCGACGGTACGAAACCGACCTCGGGCAGCTCGGCGGCGAGGCGCGCGGCGAGATGATCCCGTTGCATGGCGAGATGGGACTTCACCGTTTCGAGCCACGGCTCGCCATCGGTCCACGCCGCCAAGGTTGCGGCTGCTCCGGGCGAACCGACTGCGCCGAGGATGTGCCGGGGCAGCTCATCGAGGCGTGCTGCAATACCTTGGTGGCCGATGTGGGCCACCGCGCAATGGAGCCCCGCGACGTTGAAGGCCTTGCTCGCGGCGGTGATGGTGACCGTCCGCGCCGCGGCCTCGTCGGAGATCGACGGGAACGGGATGTGGCGCGCGCCCGGATAGACGAGATCCCCCCAGATCTCGTCGCTCACGACGAGCAGGTCGTGGCGCTCAGCTACCTCGGCGATGGCGCGAAGCTCCTCAGCATCGAACGCGCGGCCGGTGGGATTGTGCGGGTTGCACAGGAGGATCACTCGCGTGCCGGGATCGATCGCCGCCGCGAGGCGTTCGGGGTCGATGCGGTAGTCAGAGACGCCGAGCGGGCAGTCAACGACGCGACGGCCGGTCGACGTCACCGCGGGGAAGAACGGGTGGTACACGGGCGTGAACAGGACGACGCCGTCGCCGGGCTCGGTGTGCAGCCACAGGACCGTCTCCACAGCCTGCATCACGTCGCAGAACAGCCGCACCTTCTGGGTGTCGGGGCGCCATCCGTGGCGTCGCTCCTGCCAAGAGGCGAATGCGTCGGGTATATCGCGGTGCGCGGCAAAGTGATAGCCGAAGTCACCGGACTCGGCAAGCGATCGCACTGCTTCGAGCACCGGCGGGGCGGGCACGAGGTCCATGTCGGCGACCCACGCCGGGATGACGTCATCGCCGTAGTACGTCCACTTGATGCAGCCGAGCGACCTCAACCGGTCGAGGTCGGCATCGCACGCCGCTTCGGTCAGATCGAACGATCGCCCAACTTCGTCAGTCACGTGGCGTCATGCCTCGGCC
>CAYHCN010000241.1:0-3720 GCA_964354945.1 uncultured Eubacteriales bacterium | reverse complement strand
GTCGCTGGTGTCGTAGTCGGTGGACACGGTCTCGGGGTTGCAGTTGACCATGATCGTCTCGTAGCCGAGGTCGTGAAGCGCGTACGCCGCGTGCACGCAGCAGTAGTCGAACTCGATGCCCTGGCCGATACGGTTCGGTCCCGCGCCGAGGATCATCGCCTTGGGCTTGTCGGTGGGCGCGACCTCGTCCTCGTCCTCGTATGTCTTGTAGTAGTACGGGGTGAATGCGGCGAACTCGGCGGCACACGTGTCGACGGACTTGAACGTCGGCTTGACCCCGACAGCCTTGCGCACGGCGCGGACGGAGAGCTCGCTCGAGCCGGTGAGGTGGGCGATCTGTACGTCGGAGAGGCCGTTGCGCTTCGCCTGGCGAATCTCGTCGGGAGTGATCAAGTCGAGGTTCCGACCCGCAAGGGTCTGCTCGAAGGCGACGGTCTGCTCGATCTCGCGGAGGAACCACGGATCGATGCGGGTCAGCGCGTGGACGTCTTCAACCGACTGCCCGCGGCGGAACGCCTCGGCAATGTAGAAAATGCGGTCCTGGTTGGGCACCGCGAGCCGCTCGTCGAAGTGGTTCTCGTCGAAGGCGTCCTTGCCGTCGGAACCCAGCCCGCCGCGCCCGTTCTCCAGCGAGCGCATCGCCTTGCCGAGCGCCTCGCCGAACGTCCTGCCGATGGCCATGACCTCGCCGACGCTCTTCATCCTCGTGGTGAGGGTCTCGTCGGTGCCCCGGAACTTCTCGAACGCCCAGCGGGGCACCTTGACCACGGTGTAGTCGATGCTCGGCTCGAAGCATGCCGGCGTCTCGCGGGTGATGTCGTTGCGGATCTCGTCGAGGGTGTAGCCGACCGCCAGTTTCGCCGCGATCTTGGCGATGGGGAAACCGGTGGCCTTCGAGGCTAGCGCCGATGAGCGCGACACGCGCGGGTTCATCTCTATGACGACCATCCGGCCGTTCTCGGGGTTGATAGCGAACTGGACGTTCGAGCCGCCGGTCTCCACGCCGATCTCACGGAGGATGGCGATCGACGCGTCCCGCATGGCCTGGTACTCGCGGTCGGTGAGCGTCTGAGCAGGAGCAACAGTGATGGAGTCACCGGTATGGATGCCCATGGCGTCGACGTTCTCGATGGAGCACACGATCACCGCGTTGTCGTTGACGTCGCGCATGACCTCCATCTCGAACTCTTTCCACCCGATAATGCTCTCCTCGACGAGCACCTCGGCGATCGGCGAAAGCGCGAGACCGCTGGCGACGATGTCGCGCAGCTCCTCGAGGTTGTAGGCGATGCCGCCGCCCGCGCCGCCGAGAGTGAAGCTCGGCCGAATGACCAGAGGGAAGCCCATCTTGCCGACGAGCTCCTCGGCGTCGAGCACGGAGTACGCGTAGCCGCTCTCGGGAAGGTCGAGACCGATCCGCTCCATCGCCTCTCGGAAGAGCTTGCGGTCCTCGCCCTTCTTGATGACGTCGAGCTTCGCGCCGACCAGCTCGACGCCGTACTTCTCGAGAATGCCTGCTTCGGCCAGCTCGACAGCGCAGTTGAGGCCGGTCTGCCCGCCGAGGGTCGGCAGCAGCACGTCGGGGCGCTCGGCGGCGATGACCTTCTCGACCATCTCCGGGGTGATGGGCTCGATGTAGGTGCGACTCGCGAGCTCGGGGTCGGTCATGATCGTGGCGGGATTGCTGTTGACGAGCACGACCTCGTAGCCGTCCTCGCGCAACACCTTGCACGCTTGCGCGCCCGAGTAGTCGAACTCGCACGCCTGTCCGATCACTATCGGGCCGGAGCCGATCACGAGGATCTTCTTGATGTCGTCGCGGCGGGGCATGAGCCTCCCTGGACTCTCGCGCTCAGGGCCGCGCCGGCCCTGGCTCGGTGCTTACGGTTGGACGACCACTGGGCAGGGTGCTTCGCGGAGCAGCGTCATCGACAGCGAGCCGAGCACCGCCTTCGAGAGCCGGCCCTTGCCCTTGCGCCCTGTGATCACGCCCGTTGCGTTCACTTCCTTGATGTAGTCGAGCACGGTGTCGACCGGGTCAGCGCCGGTGCGCAGCTCGCACACGCACTCGACTCCCTGCTCGCGAGCCATGGCCGCGTTGCCCCGCAGCATGACCTCGGCCTCGAAGCGCTCGTTCTCGGTGGCTGTCTCGGGCAGGACGTGGATGACGTGGAGCGTATCGATGTTCTCGGCGGGCCGGTCGAACGCCGAAAGGAACGCTCGCGACGCTGTCGCCGAGAAGTCGGTCGGGATGACCAATCGGCGAGCGAAGTCCCGAGCGAGGTCACCGGGGTCCTCGGCGGCATCGAGAAGGTCGTAGCGCACGGTCATGGTGCGCACGTTGCCCGAGCTCACGATGTCCTCGGACACGGAGCCGGAGAAGAGGTAGTCGACGACCGACTTGCCCTCGGTCCCGCAGCAGATCACGTCGACGTCAGCCTGCCCCGCGAGCCCGAGGACCGCCTGCCTGGTGTCCCCGGCCACCACGCGCCATTCGATCTCCATCGGGCATTCCTTGGTGCTCTGTGCCATCGCTGCGAGCCGCTGGCGTGCACGGTCCATCTCCTTGGGAATCACGGGGGCCTCGACGCCCTCGGATTCGACCGCGGTCGCCACGAGGAGCCGTCGGACGGACTGGGTCCACAGGCCGCACGCGTACTGCAGCACCAGCGCATCGCGCTCGTCGTACGTGCTCACAGGAACGAGCATCGAACTGATCGCCATCTCGCCGCTCTCCTCTTCCCTACTGCGTCGCCGACAGCGGGTCGGCCACGCCGTCCATCAACCGAGTGAAGGCTCCGAACAGGTACCGCGCATCGTGCGGACCGGGAGCCGCTTCGGGGTGGTACTGCACCGAGAAGGCCGGCGCGTCGAGCAGCCGGATACCCTCGGTGGTCATATCGTTGAGGTTCACGTGCGTGAGCTGGGCGCGACCTAACCGCTCGCTGTGCACGACCGGCGCGACACCGGCCGCCACCCACGCCCCGAGGTCGTTCGCATCGAACTCGAGATTGCCCGAGTCGTGCGCGACGAGCTGCCCGATGCTCCCGAAATCGACGCAGAACCCGTGGTTCTGGCTGGTGATCTCGACTTGCCCGGTGAGCAGGTTCTTCACCGGCTGGTTGCCGCCGCGGTGGCCGTACTTGAGCTTGTAGGTCTTCGCGCCCACCGCGAGCGAGAGCATCTGGTGGCCGAGGCAGATGCCGAACACGGGCTTCTGCCCGATCACCTCACGAAGCGTCGAATACACGTACTCGACAGCCGAGGGGTCGCCAGGACCGTTGGCGAAGAAGACTCCGTCGGGATCCGTGGCCAGGATATCGGCGGCCGTGACCGTGGGGGGCATCACATCGAGCTCGCACCCCGCCTCGGAGAGCCGCCTGAGGATGTTGTACTTGACGCCCGTGTCGACGACCGCGACACGGTACGTCGGCGTCACCGGCAGGACGCCCGTGTCGACCGGCAGCTCGCAGTCGGGCGGAGCCTCGTTGCCCCAGCGGTACGACTCGCCGACCGCTACCTCGCGCACGAGGTCGCGCCCCTCGAGGCCCTCGCTGGCTTGCGCCTTCGCGACGAGCGATGCGGCATCGAGATCGATCGTGGAGATGACCGCACGCATCGCCCCGCGCTCGCGAAGGTGCTTCGTGAGCCGCCTCGTGTCGATGCCCTCGATCGCTACGATTCCGTAGCGGACGAGGAAGTCCGGCAGCGACTCCTCGG
>CAYHCN010000240.1:0-3721 GCA_964354945.1 uncultured Eubacteriales bacterium | reverse complement strand
AGGGCGCCCGTGGCGGTGCATGTCGGCCCGCGGCCTACCTCACGGTGACCTTGGTGTTGTTGGTCCGAACGAGGTTGTAGTACGCGTCGCTCGCACACGTCCACCGCCAGTAGGTGTAGCCCCGTGCAGAGAACTTGACCACCTTCGACGCAACACCGGTGCTGGGTGTCTTCACCGAAGCGATGCGAGTCCACGAGCGGCCGTTCGTCGAGCGCTCGAGGTACATGTACTTCCCCGCCACAGCCGCACCCGACGTACGCTTCACGGTCACCGCGAACGTCTGTGTCTGGTACAGCCGCTTGCTTATCGACGTGACGTTCGGGCCTTTGTAGAGCTTCGGTGTCGTCTTGACCGAGAACGTCCAGGTCCTCTCCGCCGAGACATGCCCCGCCGAGTCGACCGCGCATGCCTTGAGCGTGTGGCCGCCAAGCGCCGACGTGGCGACGCTCGCCGTTGCACCCGCGGTGTAGACCCACGAGCCGCCGTCGAGCGAGTACTTGACCGCCGTGATCGGCGAGACCGCGTCCGCGCCGGTCACCTTGATCGTCGCGTTGTCGGCGTAGAGCGTCTTGGCGTCCGAGCCCACGGTGGGCACCGACCGGTCGAGTCGGACGAGAACGGTGTTGATCGCTTCGGTCCCGTTGGCGTTGACCGACCAGTACGTCACCGCGGTCTGCCCCTCTGCCGTGACCCACAACGGAGCGCCATACACGCTGGGTGCGAGTACCTCGGCGCCGGACAGCGACAGGAAGGTGATCGCGTCTGCGGGCACGGCATCGAGCGTCACGCCGACGCTGGGCTCGTCGAGCCAGCCCATCGACGCTTCAACCGGATCCAGGGTGATGTTCGTCTTGGGCACGTTGACGCTGACGGCCTGGCTGGTGTAGACGACGCCCTCGGCCGGCTCGAACGCGAACCGGAGCATCGTGTCGCCCGCGAGCGGGCCGCTCGGGACCGCGAAGCTCGTCGCCGATGCGTCCACCGAGCCGAGGCTCGTCCACGTGCCGCCGCCGTCGGTGCTCGCCTCGAGGGTCACCGAGGCGCCCTTGATGATCTCGCCGTCGTGGCCTCGCAGCGAACCGGTGACCTCGACGCCCGCATTGCCGTTGCGGTACCCGGGAGCCACATCGATCGTGAACGAGGGGTCGAACGACTGCACCCAGAAGAGGGCCTTGTCCAGGCCTTCCTCTGCGTATTGGGCGTTGTGAACGCCCTTGGACGCGTCGTTGACGACGAAGTCGGCGTTCTGTGCGGCGTGCTGCAGCATCGCCCACTCCGCGGTACCGATCGACGCCGCAAGGTCGGGGCTTGCCGGCTGAGCAGCGATGAACTTGCTCCAAGCGCTCAAGCCGTACTCGCCGGCGATTGCGCCCAGCGCGACCGTAGCGTCATCGCTCTTGCCTGACACCGTCGTCTGTACGTCGTCGATCCACTCCTGGAACTGGTCGCGATCCCACTCGCTGGCTTCGTCCTTGTGGCACTCGGCAACGCAGGAGTCGCCGTTGGGACGCAGGTTCCAGCGCTTCGCATCGCCGGGAAGTACGGGGTGGAACCGGTGCGACATCCTCGTCGCCTCGGTCTCACCGGTGTCGTTCGAGTTGCTCGGCAGAACGCCGCCTTCCTTGGCGGTGCGGGGCATGTGGCAGTCCTCGCATGACGTGCTGCCCATCTCGACGTCGGTCGGCTCGACGCCCCACATGCCGCCGATGCCGTCGTCACCGCCGAAGCCACCCTTGAGCATCTCGCGCTGCGGGTGGCGCACCCGCTGGTTCGCGCTGGGTCGCGTGTAGTCCTCACCCGCGATGGCCTCGGTCTGGAGCGCCTGATCGAGCACCTCGAACTGCCAGTTGTGGCAGTCGGGGCACCCGACTGCGGCGCCGGGGTTCTCGCTGTCCGGCCCCCACGTGCGCATCGCGTCGTAGCCGCCGTACTCGTCGTAGCCGACGTGCCCCTTGTGGCACACCTGGCACGAGATGCCCGGGTCGCTCGCCTTCAGGAACGCGACGCTCGGGGTATCGGTCTGGATCTTCGCGCCAGTGGAGTAGGTGGCGCCGATGCGGTTCAGGAAGCCGAGGCCTGAGTGGCATCCGGCGCACTTCTCACCGGTCGCCGCCTTTGACTCGGCAGACGTGTTCAGCGGATTCGTGTGACCATAGCCGTTCGCTGCCTTGTTGAGGAGCCATTCGTTGTAGTAGCTGTGGCGCAGCGAGTAGTCGGCCCCGTTCGGCAGGAACTTCGGCTTGAGCTTGGCGTCCGGCGTCGTCGAGGTGACCCACGCCATGAACTGGGATTCACTCGGCACATAGCCCTCCGCATACGGGGTGAAGTAGGCCGAGAGGTCCTCATCGGTGGTGTAGCCGTTGGGGTTGCCGAAGGCCGTGCCGCCAACGTTCTTCTGGCTGGCCATGCCGGTGACGTGGCACTGGCCGCAGACTTGGGCTTTGAGGATCTGCGTGCCGCCGACGACCTGAGGGACGCCCTCGCCGTGGCTGCTCGTCGCCGGATCCGTGCCCGACCCGTGGCACACTTCGCACTGGATGCTGAAGCCCGCGACCCCGGTTGGCGTGTTCGTGGTCTGTGTGGCGCCATTGGCCAGCGTGTACGCCTTGTCCGATGGCCTCGTGACGCCGAGGTTGTGGCACTGGCCACAGCTCTGAAAGTAGGCGCTTGCCTTGACCTCCGCGGTGACTGGCTCCCACTCGTCCAGCTCGACCTCGAACCCGACCGGGCTCCATAGCGGAAGGTCGTCCGCAGGTTTCGTCGTGTACGCGCCGCTCGAGCCCGCGTACTCGAGCAGGCCGTGGCGGTCGCCGATCTGCAGGAACATGTCCGAGGCGCCGAGCGCAGGCCCGCCGAAGGGATTGGGCACTGGCCACAGGCCGCTTCCGAGCCCGGGCACCAGCTTCGATGGATCGGCCTTGACGTCGGTGACCATCTCGCCGTGGACCGTCGGCACGTCGGCGATCGACTTGTGGCAGTCAGCAGAGGCGCACTTCGACTGCCCCGCGTACCACAGGCCGTAGTCGTTGGCTGCCGCCCCAGTACTCGTGTCGAGGATCGTGAGTGCTGAAGCGGTCGCCGGGACCGCCATCGCCAGCGCACACAGGATCGCGGCGGCACACATCACCCGAAGGGCTCTCATCGTCTGTTCCCTCCCACTGCACCTGATCGGCAGTCGCCGTCCGGTGCGCGCCCACACGGACTCACGGGCCGACGAGCGGCCCTTCAGGGTGATTTATCGACGTGGAGCACCTGCGGCTTGACCGTATGGAGGGGTTTCGGTGATGGGGCCCCGGCTCGCTGGATCCCTGCCCGCAAACGTGCGGAGGCCCCGGCACTGTGCGCCGGGGCCTCCGTGTGCTCACACGGTGAGCGGTCTACCTTCGTACGGCCGCTACATTCTACTCGCGGGTGAGGACTACATCATCCCCATGCCGCCGCCCATGGCGGCAGCAGCGGCAGCAGCGTCGTCCTTGCTCGGGATCTCGCTCACGGTGGCCTCGGTGATGAGGATGAGCGCGGCGATCGACGATGCGTTCTGGAGTGCCGAACGGGTGACCTTCACGGGATCGATGACGCCCATCTTGAGCATGTCACCGTACTCGCCGGAGGCAGCGTTCAGGCCCTCGCCCGCAGGGAGCTCCTTGACCTTCTCCACGACGACCGAACCCTCGAAGCCAGCGTTGTCGGCGATGGTCTTCATCGGCTCGACGAGCGCCTT
>CAYHCN010000239.1:0-3728 GCA_964354945.1 uncultured Eubacteriales bacterium | reverse complement strand
ACCCCTGCGACGTCGTCGACCCGGAATGCGAGGTGGCTGAAGCCGTGGCCATCGATGGGCCGTGGGCGGGCGGGGCCCTGGGGTTCGAACGAGAAGATCTCCAGAGTCGGGCCGGACGACGCCACGGCGAACGGACCGGGGAGTCGCAGGTTGCAGCCCTGGACCCGGACGCCGGGGACTCCTGTCATGCGCTCGATCCACTCACCGGACAGGTCGCGCTCGGGCGGAACGAACTCGCAGCCGAACACGTCGATGTAGAACTGCGCCAGCGACCGCCAGTCTCGGGCGATCAGATTGGTGTGCGCGTAGGCGATGTCGGGCACTTCAGGTCCTCTCGGCGGGGCGGCCGGTGCACGCTGGTATCATTTTCGCAGCTTACCGCGTATAGTTCGCCCTCGACGCGCCGATGTGCGGCGCGCGAAACCAAGACTCGGTTGTCCCTCGCTCCCCTTGTGACCGTCGGAACGACTGCGTCTACACGCAGTGCGTCTGACGACGCACAAGGAAGGAGCTCATACTTGAGTTTCGACAATTTGGGTCTTGACCCCCGCCTCATGAAGGCGGTGGGTTCCATGGGCTACACTGCCCCGACCCCCATCCAGTCCCAGGCAATACCCGTCGTTCTCGAGGGCCGCGATGTTGTCGCGTGCGCTCAGACCGGCACCGGCAAGACGGCCGCGTTCGTCCTGCCGCTTCTTCAGATGCTCGAGCCGAAGCCCGGCAAGCCCCGCGCGCTCATCGTCACCCCGACGCGCGAGCTCGCCGGTCAGATCGAGCAGGTTGCCAAGCAGGTCTCCAAGGTCACGCATCACCGCCTCGCCGTCGCCTATGGCGGCGTTGGCTACGAGCCCCAGCTCAAGGCGCTGCGCCAGGGCATCGACGTGCTCGTCGCGACGCCCGGCCGCCTGATCGACCTCAAGGAGCGCGGGGTCCTCGACCTCTCGAAGATCGAGATCCTCGTCATCGACGAGGCCGACCGTCTCCTCGACATGGGCTTCTGGCCACAGCTTCGCCAGATCGTGGGCTGGCTGCCGAGCAAGCGTCAGAACCTGTTGTTCTCGGCGACGATGTCCTCCGATGTTCTACGCGTCATCGGTTCCACCCTTACCGATCCCGTCGACATCTCGGTGAGCCCCTCCAGTACACCTGTTGAGGCCGTCGAGCAGCGGATCTACCCCGTCGACGGTCAGCAGAAGGCTGACCTCCTCGTACGGCTGATCCGCGACCAGGGTCTCGACCGCGTGCTCGTGTTCACCCGGACCAAGCACCGGGCGGACCGAGTCGCGCGCGTCCTGGAGAAGCAGGGCATCCGCGGGGCCGCGATCCACGGTGGCCGCTCGCAGTCGCAGCGCCAGTCGGCACTCGACGGCTTCAAGCGCGGCCGCTACCACGTGCTCGTCGCGACTGACGTCGTCGCGCGCGGCATCGACATCGAGGGCATCAGCCACGTCGTGAACTACGACATGCCGAATTGCCCCGAGGACTACGTCCACCGCATCGGCCGGACCGCTCGCGCGGGCAAGACCGGTATCGCGGTCTCCCTCATGGCTCCCGAAGAGCACGAGACGCTTCGTGAGATCGAGACGAAGATCGGCAGCGTGCTGGAGTGCCACGACCACGACGGATTCGGCTACAGCGAGAACCGCATGATCCCGAACCCCGAGCGCGAGGCGAAGCGTGCGCCGAGGATGGCGTTCTCCGGCGGCGTGATGTCGCGCCGAGGTGGCGGCAGGGGCCGCGCAGGTCGCAGGCGCTAGTCCACCTCTACACCGATTCGAGCAACGACGCGAGGCCCGGGAAACCGGGCCTCGCTGCATTCTCGGTGGGAGTCGTGAGCGCGACCGGGGGCGCGCGGCCTCGGGAGAGCGCGGCGACCTAGAAACCGGCGGCCTTGAGAACCTCGGGCAGGTTCTCTATGCGGTCGACGACCCAGGTGTTGCCGGAACGCCGCAGCCGGACCACGACGTCGTAGTTCTTGCCGTGATACGGGACCACGACGACGGCGTACGCGTACTTGCCCCTGATGGTGATCGACTTCACGGACTGGCGCGCCCACGCCTGCGCCACAAGTGCCTTGATGGAGTCGGCAGGTAACGGGATGCGCTTGGGCAGACTCCCGTCCGCGAGGTGCTCGCGCAGCTCCTCGTTGACCGCCTTCTCGAGGCGCGCCTTGATATCGTCCGGTGTGACCGTGGGGTGCTTCGCGGTGTAGCTGGCCACGTAGGACGCCCTGAAGTGCGGATCGTTGTAGATGTCGTCGACGGCGGCGCTGATGATCGCGGTCGTGTCGATGGCAGCCTGGACGGCCTCGATGTCGCCGTCCACGGCGGCCTTGGCGACTCTGCCGATGCTCGCTCGGGGTGACAGCTCGGCCCGCCACACCAGGCCCCCGACAATCAGCGCGATACCGACGGCGCAGGCGATCCCGGCCCAAAGCGCGTCGTGATTGCGCCGCGGTGGCGCCGGCTCCGCGGCAGGCGCTGGTGCCTCGGCCTGGCCCGGCTGCGTGTCGTCGACCTCGTCGGCCATGTCGCCCCTCAATGGGCGGCCCGCGCGCGGCGGGCCGCCCCTCCCCCTCATTGAGTGCGGACGCCGTGCAACGGCCTTCGCACTGGGACCCAACCATACCCCGCGCGCACCGGCGGAATCATCGGGCATACCGATGAGACGCATGGTGCGGAAGTAGGACTTCGGGGGCGAAACGAGCCGCCTACACCCCGCCGAGAACCTTCGTGATCGCCTCGACGCTGCGCTGAAGCACGCCAACCAGCGTCTGGGGGAAGATGCCGACGACCAGCGTCAGCAGCACGAGCGGCGCGATCGAGAACGCCTCGGAGACGGTCATGTCGGGCATCCCGAGCCGCTTCTCGTTCACGGGCCCAAAGGTGACTCGGCGAAGCATCCACAGCAGGTAGCCCACGGTGATGAGCACCGCGACAGCAGCGATGACGGCGTACCACTCGTTGACCGGCCACGAGCCGAGAATAACCATGAACTCGCCCACGAACCCGCTCATCCCCGGCAGGCCGAGCGACGCGAATGAGGCGAATACGAGCGTGCCCGCGAGCACGGGCACGATCTTGGCGATGCCGCCGAACTCGGCCATCTCGCGAGTGTGGGCGCGCTCGTAGATGCACCCCACGAGCAGGAATAGCAGGCCGGCGATCAGGCCGTGGGAGAACATCTGCACAACAGCGCCGGTGATGCCGGCCTCGGTGGCGACGGCGATGCCGAGCATCACATAGCCCATGTGCGACACGGAGGAGTACGCGACGAGCTTCTTGAGGTCGGTCTGCATGAGCGCGACCGCAGCGCCGTACACGATCGAGATCACCGCAAGGATCGCGATCACCGGCAGGATCGACTTGAACCCCGCGGGAAGCAGTCCCGGTCCCAGGCGCAGGAAGCCGTACGAACCCATCTTCAGCAGCACGCCCGCGAGCAGCACCGACACCGCGGTGGGCGCCTCCACGTGGGCGTCGGGGAGCCACGTGTGCAGCGGCACGATGGGCACCTTCACCGCTAGCCCGACCGCCATGGCGATGAAGATCGCCGTCTGGGTGCTTGCAACGAGCTTCGTCGAGAGCAACCCCACTTGGAGCATGTCGAACGTCTGCGCCCCGGTCGCGAGATACAGGGCGATGATCCCCCCGAGCATCGCGAGCGAGCCGGCCAGCGTGTAGATGAAGAACTTCACCGCGGCATAGCTGCGGTTCGGGCCACCCCAG
>CAYHCN010000238.1:0-3748 GCA_964354945.1 uncultured Eubacteriales bacterium | reverse complement strand
GGCGGCACCGGGGATGTCGAGTTGGAAGCCATCACCCGTGATTGTTGCACAGCGGATGCGCCTCGCCCGCTCGAGATCCTGCCGGGGCCTTCGCCAAGACACCGGCGCGGTGGCGGCAAGGTGTCCATGCCACGTACGCGAGCCCCGTCACCGCAAGGTGGCGAGAGTCGCTGCGTCTGGGAAAGCAACGAGACCCCCGCATGCGGGGGTCTCGGCGATTGAGTCGGCTTGGCGCGAGCGGCTACAGCCGAGACGCGATGATGTTGCCGATCTCCTTCAGCTGCTTCACCGACAGAACGGTCGTTTCGGGGCCGCTGAAGAACGTCGTGAGTGCGACGGAGTCTTTGCCCTTCTTGAAGACGAGGACGTTGGGGGTCTTGCTCTTCGTCTTCGCCGGCCCGATGAAGCTGGCATCGCCGACTCCGCTCGACTTCTCTCCGAAGCTATCGGTGTCGAGCGAGGAGTCGTACTGGTCTGCCGTGCCGAGGACAACGAGCAAGAAGATACCGCCCTTGTCGTTCGCGAAGTTGAGAGTGCCGGTCGCCTTGTCCGTCTGGCCCGGAGGAATCACCTTGACGCCCTTGATGCCGCTGATCTTGGCGACCTCCTCCGCCGTGATGAGCTTGGCGGGCGGCGTCGTCGACGTGTCTCCCTCCGACGCGAAGGGGCTGCCCGTGGACTGCGTGTCCGACGCCTTGGGCGTCGCATTGCACCCGGTCAGTCCAAATGCCGCGACTAGAGCGAGTACCACGACGAGGCCGAGTACCGCCCGGGCGAGACGAGACATGCGATCGCTCCTTAGGTGAGGAATCCGCCGACGATCTTCGGCGGGCGCACCGACTGTAGCGAACTCCCTGCCTTCGCGCGAGTACAGACAAAGAAGCCGCTGCTGAAGGCGGTAATCCGAGGTGCCGATACTACCGTTGCAGGACTCGTCCGAGGTTCGGGGGACCGCGGGGCATGGCACATCGGCCAAAGAGTGCATCACGCACTGTCGTCGCAGCGCAGCGGAGCGCCGTTGACGGCTTGCCTGCGCTCGATCCCAAGGAGCGCCGCGAAGCCGTCGACGCACTCAATGCGAAGGCCCACGAGTTCAAGCGGCTCGACTACGGCCAAGTCCAGGACCTCAGTGAGCAGGCGTTCGAGCTGGCCTGCCAGTTGGATTCCGAGGGCGAGCAGTACTCCTACGGGATGGCCGCGGCACTCTCGTCTCTCGCCTACCGCAACTCGTCGATGGGTGAATGGGACGCTGCGATGTCCGAGGCCTCCCAGGCGCTTGCCCTGCTCGAACCGGGTCTGCCGACCCCGGTGCTCGCCGAGGTACTCCAGTCCGTGGGCTGGACGCACTATGTCATGGGCGAGTACACCGAGGCACTCGAGAACCTGATGGAGGCCGTGCGGGTCGCCGAGGACATCGGCGACACCAGCTTGCAGGCCTACATGCTCGACAGCATCGGCGCGGTGCAGGCCTCGGCGGGTCACTCGGATGCCGCCATCGAATGCCAGCAGCGGGCGCTGCAGATCCACCGCGAGCTTGGGGACGAGACCGGCGAGGCGCTCGTCCTCAACAACATGGCGTACACCTACGTCGAGCTCGGCGACACTGATCGTGCGCTCTCGGCAGCGCTCAAGGCCCTGGACTTCGCGAGCGAGGAGAACCGTCAGTACTTCCTAGTGGCCGTGCTCGACACCGTCGCGTTCGTCCACTACATGATGGGCGCGCTCGACGAGGCGGAGTCATACTCCCGGCGTTCGCTCGCGTTGGCCAGAGAACTCGAGTCGGAGCCCGACGAAGCAACGAGCCTGATGGGGCTCGGCAAGATCTCGATCGCTCGCGGGTCGTGGGACGAGGCGCTGGGCTTCGTCTGCCGAGCCCTCGAACTCGCCTCGAAGCGCGACCTGAGTGTGGAGGAGTTCCAGTGCCACGAGTTGCTCTCGCAGATCCACGAACAGCGGGGCGAGCTGGCCGAGGCCCTCAGCCACTTCAAGAGCTTCCACGAGCTCAAGCAGGACGGACTCAACGAAGAGACGCAGGCTCGCCTCGCGAACCTGCGGGTGAGCTACCAACTCGAGTCCGCCAAGAAGGACGCCGAGATTCACCGCCTTCGCAGCCTCGCTCTTGAGCGCGAGGTCGAAGAACGGAAGGTGGCGCAGGCCCGGCTCGAGGCGCAAGCATCGCTCGATCCTCTCACCGGTCTGTTCAATCGCGGACACCTCGCGGTGCTCGCCGAGGAGCTGCGGCTGGCGCTGGCCAGAGGCCGCCCAGTGTCGCTCATGATGTTCGACATCGACCGGTTCAAGGAGGTCAACGACACGTTCGGACATCTCGCGGGCGACAGGGTGCTCGTCTCGATCACGAATGAGCTGACCGAGCACTGCCGCGAGACCGACGTGCCGTGCCGGTACGGTGGCGACGAGTTCCTCGTCCTACTCGTCGGCATAGAGACCGGCGTGGCGCGCAAGGCCGCCGAGAGGCTCCGCCAGGTGATCGCCTCAACACCGATTCCCTACGGCGACGCCTCGATCAGCGTCACGATCAGCGCCGGCGTGTCGAGCGCGCACCCCGGCGAGAAGGTGACCCTCGACACACTCATCGAGCGTGCCGACCGCGCGCTGTATTCGGCAAAGCAAGGCGGCCGCAACCGCGTCGTGGTCATGCGCACGGCATAGCCTCCAGAAACCCTACGGCCGACCAAAGACTTCCGCGCCCGCCCTCCACGTCCCCACGACGAGCGGCGAACCCGGGCGATACGCGAGATGTGCGAATGACGGCGCGTCGAGGACGACGAAGTCCGCCGATGCGCCTGGCGCCAGGTGCCCGACATCGCCTCGGCGCAGCGCCTTCGCGCCACCGAGCGTTGCCGCGAGCAACGCCTCGGCGGGGGTCATCCGCATCTCCCTGACAGCAAGCGCGATGCACAACGGCATCGAAGTCACGAACGACGAGCCCGGGTTGCAGTCGGTCGCGATGGCGACGGTCACACCCGCTTCGAGGAGCCGTCGCGCGTCCGGGTAGCTCGAACGGGTGCTGAACTCCGCCGCCGGCAGGAGCGTCGCCACGACGTCGGACTGCGCGAGAGCGGCCACGTCGTGGTCGGTGAGGTGCGTGCAGTGGTCCACGCTCGCTGCGCCGAACTCCACTGCGATCTGGACGCCTGGGCCGAGATCGAGCTGGTTGCCGTGAAGCCGAGGCATCAGGCCCGCGCCGATGCCGGCCCGCAGGACCGTCCGCGTCTCCTCGGCGTCGAATGCGCCACGGTCGCAGAACACGTCGACCCACTTCGCATGGGGCGCGCACGCCTCAAGCATGGGGCCGGTCACCAGATCGACATAGGCGGCGCGATCGTCGGTGTACTCGGCAGGGACCACGTGCGCCCCAAGGAAGGTGGTCTCGGCAGTGAACTCCCGCGCGATGCGCAGGATGCGCGCCTCGTCTGTGACGTTGAGCCCGTAGCCGCTCTTGATCTCGACTGTCGTCGTGCCCAGCGAGAGGAGTTCATCGGCCAGCCTGGCCGTGTGGGCGCGCAGCTCGTCGTCGCTCGACGCCCTGGTCGCCGCGACCGTGGTGGCGATCCCGCCGCCTGTGTAGGCCTCCCCCGCCATCCTCGCCGAGAATTCCGCCGAGCGCTCGCCGGCGAACACGAGGTGCGTGTGGCTGTCCACGAACCCCGGGACTACGGCCGCTCCGCCGAGGACGACTCGTTCGTCGGTCGCGCCCAGATCGCCTGCAGTCTCGCTCGCTGAGCCG
>CAYHCN010000237.1:0-3765 GCA_964354945.1 uncultured Eubacteriales bacterium | reverse complement strand
CGTGGAGCCGATCGTCGAGCGCGGGACCGAGCAGCTCGGGACGTCCGCTCACGATGGCCGCCGAGAGCAGCCCGGCGTGGCCGACGTTGAAGCTTGCGTCCGCGTGCAGGACCTCGAGCGGAAGCATCGCCCTCGCCGCTTCGGTGGCCAGCCCGCCGAGCGCAGGAACGACCACCGCGGCAAGACCGCGCGCAGGCTCGAAGCGAGCGCACCTCGGACCACCGCTTTGCTGCCAGCACACGGTGAAGCCGCCGAGCAGTGCGGCCGCGATGTTGTCGGGATGCCCCTCGATCTCGGCGGCCAGCTCGATGCGTCTCGCCTCGCCGAAGTCGGCGCCGGCAAGACGCTCGCCGAGGAGCAGCCCACCGACGATGGCCGCCGACGACGACCCCAGGCCACCTCGCAGTGGGATCACGTTGACGCAGTCGATCTCGGCGCGAAGCGCGGGCTTGCCCGCCTCGTCGAATGCGCGAGCCATCGCCTGGGCGACCCTGTTGGATCCGCCGGTGGCGAGCTCGCCCTCACCTTCGCCGCGCACGGTGACAAGCCAGTCATCGGCAAGATCAGCGGAGAAGACGTTGTACAGGTCGAGCGCGAGCCCGAAGGAGTCGAACCCGGGCCCGAGGTTAGCCGAGGTCGCAGGGACGCGTACCGAGGCTCCCACGCCTACAGATCCTCGACACGAATGAGTGAGGCGACGCGCTCGACGACGTCCATGGCTTCGATCTGCTGGAGCGCACGGCGGATGTCGGACTCCCGGGCGAGGTGGGTCACGTACACCAGCTCGGCCAAGCCGGCCTCGGTGTCGCTTTGCTGGATCACGGACGCAAGTGAGACGCCGTTGTCGCCGAGCACCTTCGCAGTGGCGGCGAGCACGCCGGGCTTGTCGGCGACGTGCATCCGAACGTAGTAGCGGGTCTCGAGATCCGAGATGTCGCGAACCGGAAGGCTCTCGGTACACGTACAGCCGACCAGTGGCTTGCAGTTGTCCGCCTGGATCCTCCGGGCGACTTCGATGACGTCGCCTACTACCGCCGAGGCGGCAGGCAGCGAACCGGCGCCCTCGCCGAAGAACATTGTCTCCCCCACCGCGTCACCCACGACGTAGATCGCGTTGTAGACGCCATTCACCGACGCAAGGGGGTGATCCTCACGGATCATCGTGGGATGCACTCGGACGTCGATGCCGCTGTCGGTGCGCCGCGCGATCGCGAGCAGCTTGATCGCGTAGCCCATCGCCTCAGCGTACGCGACGTCTTCCGCTTCGAGCCCGCGGATGCCTTCTGCGGGAACCTGGGACATGATCACGCGGCTGTTGAAGGCGATTGACGCGAGTATGGCGATCTTGGCCGCCGCATCCAGACCGTCGACATCGGCGGTGGGATCCGCCTCGGCGAAGCCGAGCCCTTGCGCCTCGGCGAGTGCCTCGTCGTAGCCCAGCCCGTCGGCTTGCATCCGGGTGAGCATGTAGTTCGTGGTCCCGTTCACGATGCCCGTCACCGAGGTGATCTCGTTGCTCGTGAGCGAGTGCTTGAGCGGCCCGATGATGGGGATGCCGCCGCCGACGCTCGCCTCGAACAGGATGTCGACGCCGGAGGCCTCGGCTGCGTCCATGATCTCTTCGCCGTGCGTGGCGATGAGAGCCTTGTTCGCGGTCACGACGCTCTTGCCCGCCCTCAGGGCGGAGAGCACGATGTCGCGTGCAATCCCGGTGCCGCCGATCAGCTCGATGACGACGTCGACCTCGCCGTCCGTCGTCACGCTCATGCCGTCGGTGGTGAAGTTCGCGAGCGGAATGCCCAGCTCTGCCGCGCGCTCCTCGGAAAGGTCGGCGAACCGGGTGAACTCGATGTTGACGCCGGCCCGACGGCGGAAGTCGAGCTGGTGGCGACGGAAGATCTCCACCACGCCGGAACCGACGGTACCCAGACCGATCAGGCCGATGCGAACGCTGGACATGAGGACCTCCAAGATGCGAACAGCGCCGCTGGTCATCAGCGGCGCTGCCTATTGTAGCCGAGGGTGAGGACACAAAAGTGCGAGGCCGCTGGTCCTCCGAACGAACATTCCCTTGCGGTTACTGCCCATCCGGATTCTCAACGACCTCGCAGTAGTGATTCTGCCCGAACCGCCGAGAAACACAAGCCTATTCCCGGTCGAAATGACGAACGGACGCGATTCTCGGTCTGGCGGTCGCTGATACTTGCGGACGGTCTGGAATAAGCGATCTACGGCGATGCGCGTGGCCTGCGGGGACCCTACGTCCGACGCACCCCTCTCCGTCCGCGCGATCCGGCCGGGTAGGCAGGCGGCTGACCTTCCGCGGGAGCCGCCGTGCGGGCCGCTTCCAGCTCGGCTTGGCGGCGCGTTGCGGCAAGTGAGAACGCAAAAGTACGAGGCCGCTGGTCCTCCGAACGAACATCACCTTGCGGCTACTGCCCATCCGGATTCTCAACGACCTCGCACTAGTCATTGTGCCCCAACGGCGGCGAAATACAAGGCTATTCTCTGTCGAACTGACGAACGGTCGTAGAACTGATGCTGACGAGTCGGACGGTATTGCCAGCGGTAGGGAATCGAAGACCGGCGGCTTGCGACACTGGCGACAGACGGCCTAGCCCCGCAAGGCCCTCTTCACGTCGGCTCGGCGCAGGGCGTCAGGCCCGTGCGCGGTGGTCACGTGATGCCGCAGTTCGTCCGTTCGCTTGTCGCAGACGGGGCATCGCCCACCGCGTTCGGCCGCTGGTGCCGGAGTCCACGGCCGGGACGGCTCACCGGCAACGAACGCCACCACCAGCGCGATTGGGAACACGACGCCCGGACAACAGCCTAGGGCGAGGCTTAGGCAAGCTTTGACTGCGTGTCAGTTGGTGACATCTTGTCAGGTATTTCCGCTGCTCAGAAGGTAGACGATGGTTGATCGTCGCAGTCGAGAGCGGCCCTTCGAGCCCCTACCCCGCTTCGCACTTCAGTAGGTCGTCGTAGGTTTCTCGACGGACCACCCACCGCCACGTGCCGTCGCCGACGAAGACCACCCCGGGGCGGACCTGCTTGTTGTAGTTGCTCGACATCGACTGACAGTAGGCGCCCGTCGCGCACACGCACAGGATGTCGCCGACCTCCGGGCACTGCAGGGGCGCGTCGTTGACGACGATGTCGCCACTCTCGCAGTGCTTGCCGGCGACGGTAGCCACCATCTCGCGGGGCCGGTCGGCCTTGTTCGCGATCAGCGCCTCGTAGTGCGCGTCGTACAGCGACGTACGGATGTTGTCGGACATGCCGCCGTCGACCGCGACGTAGGTGCGGATGTTCGGGATCTCTTTGATGGTGCCGACCGTGTACAGCGTCACGCCCGCGTTCGCCACGATGCTGCGCCCCGGCTCGACGGCCATCCGCGGAACGGTCACCCCGTTGCGCTCGCACTCTTCCTTGATCCCGTCGACGATGACCTTGCCGTAGTCCTGAATCGTTGAAGGCTCGTCAGGCACGCCGTAGGCCACGCCGAGGCCCCCGCCGGTGTCGAGCAGGCGGACCTCGGCACCGGTCTCGTCACGGATCTCGCGCATGAACGCGACCATCCGCTGGATAGCGGCCGCGTAGCTGTGGAGCGCGAAGATCTGCGACCCGATGTGCATGTGCAGGCCCTCAAAGTCGATGCCCGGCGCGGTCACGGCGCGGCGCACCGCCTCCATTGCCAGGCCCTCGTTGAGGCCGAAGCCGAACTTGGAGTCCTCGGCGCCGGTCTGGATGTAGGTGTGCGTGTCG
>CAYHCN010000236.1:0-3785 GCA_964354945.1 uncultured Eubacteriales bacterium | reverse complement strand
TCTGGCGCTTATGGACGACGAGATGGCGGCAGCGGAGGAGGCCGCGGGCGGCGACCCCCGCGGCCGGCTGCTCGGCATCGGTATGGCCTACGTCCGATTCGCGGTCGAGCGACCTGACTACTACGCCGCGTTCAACGCGCCCGAGCTCGCCCCCGGCGGGGGTGGGGAACAGCCGGAAGAGAACCAAGGCGACACGTGGGGCCGCTTGATCAAAGCCGTTGTCGCGTGTCAGCAGGACGGGTCGCTTCCCGAGGGCGATCCGGTGATTCTCGGCGTCTACCTGTGGTCGCTCGTGCACGGCCTTGCCGAACTGTGGCGATCGGGCACGCTGGCCCAGATGCCGCAAGGCCGGCAGGGGCTCGAACCCCTCGCTTCGCGGGTGCTCTCCGCAGCCCTCGGCTCCGTGCAGCCGCCGGCTACCGAGGGCGCGTGGACGCCGTGTTCGGAAGGAGCTCCAGAATGAAAGCTGTCGTGCTCGACGCGTCGGAGGTCGCGGATGCCCGCGCGCGCGTGGCCGCGGACGCGCTGGTAGACGCGCTCACGTCACGCGGCGCCGAGGTGCAGCGGATCGTGGTCCGAGACCTCGACATCCGTCCGTGCACCGGTTGCTTCGGGTGCTGGACGAGGACGCCGGGTCAGTGCGTGATCGCCGACGACGCCCGCTCGGTCGCGGAGCGGGTCGTGGCGTCCGACGTCTACGCCATCGTGACCCCGGTCGCATTCGGGTCGTTCGGCTCGCTCGCCAAGAGCGTCCAGGACCGGATGATCTGCCTCGTGCTGCCTCACTTCACGATGGTCGAGGGCGAGGTGCACCACCGGCCCCGCTACGAGCGTTACCCGGCGTTCCTCGCGCTCGGGACCCTGTCGACTCCCGACGCCGAGCAGTCCGCGCTCTTAGCGCGCCTCGTCGAGCGCAACTCGGTGAACATGCACAACCCGACGCATGCTGCGGAGACGGTGCTAGGGAGCGAGCCGGTCGCGCCAGCGGTCGAGCGGCTGCTCGAAGCAGCGGGGATCCGCGTGGAGGTGACGGCATGAGCGCCGTCGCGAGGACGGCGACAGCACGCACCGCCCTGCTGCTGGTCGGAAGCCCGAAGCCGGCAGCGGGTGCCTCGGCGGCGTTCGCCGCGGCGGTCGGCTCTCGGCTCGAGATCGCCGGGTGGGAGACGAGCACCCGACGCATCGCGCCGACGTTCTCGAGTCCCGATCGGATGCGCGAGCTGGTCGAGGCGATCGCCGGGAGCGACCTGGTCGTACTGTCGTTCCCCGTCTATGTCGACTCGTTGCCCGCACCTGTGTTGCGCCTCCTCGAGGCATGGCGCGACGCGCGCGAGGCCGGCGCTCCCGTCCCCGCGAGCATGCCGCGACTCGCCGTGCTGGCGCAGTGCGGCTTCCCAGAGGCCGCGCACTGCGAAGTGGCCGTCGAGGTCTGTCGCCTCTTCGCGAAGGAGGTCGGCGCCGAGTGGGCCGGCGCGCTGGCCTTCGGCATGGGCGGGTCCATCGACGGGCGCCCGCTGGAGCGATCTCCGCTGGGGCGAGTGATGCCGGAGTTCGAGATGGCGACCGCCGCCCTGTCGAAGGGTTGCCCGATACCGGCCGAGTCGACCGAGGCGTTCGCCCGTCCGCTGGCGCCGGCATGGACGTACCCGCTCGTAGGCGGCTTCATGTGGGCTCGTCAGGCGCGCAGGCAAGGATGCACCGAACCGCTGACGCTACGCCGCTACGCGCAGTAGCCCCGAGATCCGAAGGGAAGGGACGCTGTCATGGGTGCCACGTTGGTGAGAAGGCAGGCGGTTCGGCGGACGGTTCTGCTGCTGTCGTTCATCGCCTTCCCTGTGACGATGAACTACTTCTCTCCCTACCTGATCATCGACGGAGCATTCAACGGCATCGTCAACGGCAGCCTCATCGTCTTCGCGTCGATGTTCGTGGGGTCCCTGCTATTCGGCCGGGTGTGGTGTGGCTGGGCCTGCCCTGCTGCGGGGTTGCAGGAGCCGCTCCTGAAGGTGAACGGTCGCCGCGTCGGGCGCAAGGCGGACCTGGTGAAGTGGCTCATCTGGGTACCGTGGGTCGCGCTCATCGTGTTCGCCGTTGTCCGCGCCGGCGGGTACACCTCGGTGGACCCGCTGTACGGCACCGTCGGCGGCATCTCTCTTGCCGGCGACGCGAGTCGGCCGGTGATCGCGGCGTTCGCAATCTACTTCATCGTCGTGCTCACGTTCTTTGGACTCGCGCTCGCCGTCGGACGGCGCGGAGGATGTCACACCATCTGCTGGATGGCGCCGTTCATGATCCTGGGGCGCGGTGCTCGCAACCGTCTTGGCGCGTGGCCGTCGCTGCGGCTCGTCGCCGACTCGTCCGCGTGCACGGCGTGCGGCACCTGCACCCACGGCTGCCCGATGAGCATAGACGTCCGGTCGAACGTCGCGTCCGGCTCCATGGAGCACAGCGAGTGCGCGCTATGCGGTGCGTGTGTCGACAGCTGTCCGCGCGACGTGATTCGGTACTCGTTCAGCTCGGGGAAGTAGCCCTCGAGGCGCGCGCCCATGCATAGCTCCTCACAAAAAGGGACGAGCCGGTTGTCGCCGGCTCGTCCCGTGTTCGGAGTCTCTTGAGGCCTACTTGACGGTCACGTAGTCGTATCCGCTGGACCACGTTGCGGCGTGTCCGGAGTCCGCTGGCGCGTAGGCACGAATCCGCCACTTGCCTGCGTAGGGAAGCGACAACGCCCGCGACACCTTGGTGTAGCTGTAGTAGTTGGATGCCTTTGCGGTAACGTAGCTGCCGTACAACCTGTAGGCACCGGAGACGTACCGGTACCTGTAGAGCCGGACCGGATACGTTCCCGATGTATGCCGGGGCTTGAGGTATGCGTAGGTCGTGAACGACTTGTTCCGGTACACGGAGGTCGGAGCGACAGGATTCGACAGGGACGCATACGACTTCACCAGCTTCGGGCCAGACGTGAAGGTCGCGTAGTCATCGTCGCCATCACTCACAACGCGGAAGTAGCGAGCTGAGGTGAGCGCGGGGCCGTAGACGCTGTAGGCACCGGTGGCCGTAGTGGTCGTCTCACCGACTCGCGTCCATGTGCTGCCGTTCTGCATCTCGAGGAACACCGTGTGGCCGGGGATGGCACCCGACGCGCTCGCAGCGCTTCCAGTGAACTTCGGCTTTCCGTTGTACAGCACCGCACTCGGCGCGCTCAGCGTGACGGTCTGGGCCTCCTTGACCACGAACGGAATGGTGCCCTCGGATACGTGGCCGCGCTTGTCAATCGCCCAGTAGGTGATGTGGTGCTCGCCCTTGACGCTCGTAGTGACGGGCTGGGTCTCGCTGTCCGAGTTCACGGGGACGGTGACCGTCGACTCCCCGTCGAGGCTCACTTCGAAGGCCTCGAGACCGATGCCGAGATCCTTCGCTGTGACGTTCACCGTGGCCGAACCTGAGTACTCGGACTTCGCATCGCTCGTTACTTGGGGCCCGGAGCCATCGATCCGCACGTAGACAGTGTGGTACCCGGCGTCCTCGGCGACGCAGGTGTTGGAGGACTTCCAGATGACCGAGGTGAAGTCGATCCTCGTCGTGCCTTCCTTGGTCACCTGGAGGGGGAGGGTGCCCACTCTGTACTGGTTGTCAGGGGTGAGGATGTACTGGGCCTGGTCGTCCCTCACCTCGTCCCCTGAGTCAATGCTGTAGTAGAGGGTGGGGTACCAGGCGGCCACTGAGGTCGTGACCAGGTTCACGGTCACTGGGCCATCCATCCAATCGGTTTCCCACCCGGG
>CAYHCN010000235.1:0-3803 GCA_964354945.1 uncultured Eubacteriales bacterium | reverse complement strand
GCAGCAGGATGTCGTCGTCGGCATCCAGGAAAAGGACGTTGAGCCGAACGCCTGCCTGCTTCAACGATGCGAGCTCCCCGGCCAGCTCGTCGAAGAACTCGTGGGATCGCACGTCCGAGACGACCGCGAGGCGCTGCATCGGACTGTCAGGCAGCTGGGCAAGGTCGATCAGCTGCCGCATGAACGACGGCGGCAGGTTGTCCACGGTGAAGTAGCCGAGGTCCTCAAAGGTATGGATCGCTTCGGAACGGCCAGCTCCGGACATACCAGTGATGACGACGAGCTCGGGAGCCTCCTCGGGCGGGCGTGCCTCGGCGGCGGACTCCTCGGGCTGCTGGGCCTCTTCCATCAGATGCCTCCCCTGAATGAGAGTCCCAGTATATATGCCGCTTACGCCTCGTCGTCCTCGGTTTCCGCCGCGCTCGACGCGATCGTTGGATGCTCCGAGTCCGGCCGAAGCGCGGCCGCGATCTCCTCGGCGGTGTCGCGGGGGACGCCGGGTACGGCGGCGATGTCGTCGACCGACGCCTCTCGCAAGCGCTTCACGCTACCGAACGCCTTGATGAGCGCCTTCTTGCGCTTGGGGCCGACACCGGGAACGTCGTCGAGCGCGCTTGCGGTGAGGGACTTTCCGCGAAGGTTGCGGTGGTACTCGATGGCGAAGCGGTGCGCCTCGTCACGAACTCGCTTCACCAGGAAGAGCGACGGCGAACCCGCCGGCAGGACGACGGGCTGGTCACTCCACGATACCCACAGCTCCTCCTCGCGTTTCGCCAGCCCGACGACCGGGATGTCCTCGACGCCGATGTCGGCCATCGCGGCGAGCGCCGCCGAGAGCTGGGGCTTGCCGCCATCGACGATCACGAGGCCCGGGCGCGAACCGAAGCGCCCGTCGGCCAAGCGCGCAGGCGCGAAGCGCCGCTGGAGCACCTCCCGCATCATCGCGACGTCGTTCGCCTCCTCGGAGGGGAGTCGGACTCGGAATCGGCGGTAGCCCTTGGAGTCGGAGCGGCCGTTCGTGAACACGACCATCGAGCCGACCGACCATCGCCCGTGAAGCGTCGAGATGTCGTAGCACTCGATCCGAAGCGGCGGCGCGGGGAGCGCGAGCGCGCTTTCGAGCTGGAGCAGCGCCGCATTGAGCCGCTCCTCGTCGTAGCGGGTACGCACCTTGAACCGCATCAGGGTGTGCCGCGCGTTCTGCTCGGCGAGCTCCAGGAGCTCTCTCTTCTCCCCTCGCTGTGGGACGGTGAGACGGACGCGGCTGCCTCGGCACCCCGAGAGCCAGTCCTCGAGCGTCTCGGGATCCTCGGGCAGCTCGCACAGCACGATCTCGCGGGGCACATCAGCGGCCATGTCGTAGTGGCGAAGCAGGAAGCCCTCGACAAGATCGGCCATCGGCACGTCGAGGCCCTTGTCGAGGACGAATTCGTTGCCGATGAGCACGCGTCCCCCGCGCACGACGAATACGTGCACGCCCGCGACGGTCTCCTCGCGGAAGAAGCCGACAACGTCAAGATTCAGGTTGCGGCTCGACACGACCTTCTGCCGCTGCCGTATGGCTTGGACTGCGTCGAGCCGCAGCTTGGTTCGCGCGGCACGCTCGTACTCCAGCTCCGCCGCGGCTTCGCGCATCGAGCTCTCGAGCTCGCGGACCAGGCCTTCCTGCCTGCCCTCGAGGAACTCACCGATCTTGCTGACATTCTCTCCGTACTCCTCGCGGGTGACGGCGCCCACGCACGGTCCGGGACCGCGCCCCACGGTGTAGTCGAAGCAGGACTTGCCGACGGGCTCGCCGCCCTTCTCGGTGACCTTCTTCCACTGCACGCAGTTCGCGTGGCAGATGGGGACGATGCGGCGAATGACATCGATCGTCTCTCGGGCGGCGCGAGCGTCGGTGTAGGGGCCGAAGTACTTCGTGCCCTCCCTGTGCTTCTCGCGGGTGTACTTGATCGCCGGGAAGGGGTCCGACAGCGTTAGCGCGATGAACGGGTAGGTCTTGTCGTCGCGGTAGTCGACGTTGAACGGTGGCGAGAACTGCTTGATGAGGTTCTTCTCGAGGATGAGCGCCTCTATCTCGGACCGCGTCACCACGTAGTCGTAACTGGCGGTCCGTTCCATCATCAGAGGGATCTGCTCGCGCTCGTCCTGGCCGAGGACGTACTGCTTCATCCTATTGCGCAGCGCCTTGGCCTTGCCGACGTAGAGCACCTCGCCCTCGGCGTCCTTCCACAGGTACACGCCGGGTTCGTTGGGGACGCTGTCGAGCTGCTCCCGAATGCTCGGAGGGACGGCGCTCACGACGACGTTTTCACAGCTCTCGGGGCTTTCGCGCCACCTGCGGGGGCATCCTTCTTCGCCGAGATCGCCTTGGCGGGTCCGCCTGTCTCTGGTGCGACGCTCGCACCACGGCCCTCGAGGACCGGCGCCAGGAACCGGCCGGTGTGCGAGTCCTCACACGCGACGATGTCCTCCGGCGTTCCGGTGGCGATCACGAAACCACCGCGGTCGCCGCCCTCGGGCCCGAGGTCGATGACCCGGTCGGCGAACTTGATGACGTCGAGGTTGTGCTCGATGACGAGCACGGTGTTGCCGCCTTCGACGAGCCGCTGCAGCACGATGAGCAGCTGGCGCACGTCGTCGAAGTGGAGGCCTGTAGTGGGCTCGTCGAGGATGTAGAACGTGCGTCCCGTGCTGCGCCGCTGCAGCTCGCTGGCAAGCTTCACGCGCTGCGCCTCGCCGCCGGACAGCGTTGTCGCCGGCTGGCCCAGCCTGACATAGCCGAGGCCGACGTCGTAGAGCGTCTGCAACTTGCGCTTGATCGGCGGGATGTTCTCGAAGAAGTGCAGGGCTTCCTCGACCGACATGTCCAGAACGTCGGACACGCTCTTGCCCTTGTAAGTGACCTGGAGGGTCTCCCTGTTGTAGCGCGCACCCTTGCATACCTCGCACGGGACGTACACGTCGGGCAGGAAGTGCATCTCGATCTTGATCTGGCCGTCGCCCTTGCACGCCTCGCAGCGGCCGCCGATGACGTTGAAACTGAACCGACCCGGCGAGTAGCCACGGGCCTTCGCCTCGGGGGTCGACGCGAACAGCGAGCGGATGTCGTCCCACACGCCGGTGTAGGTGGCAGGATTCGACCGCGGCGTGCGCCCGATCGGCGATTGGTCGATATCGATGATCTTGTCGACCTGGTCGAGGCCCTCGAGCGAGCGGAACTTGCCGGTGCGCTTGCGGGTGCGGTAGATGCGGTTGGAGAGCGCGGGCGCCAGCGTGTCCGTCACGAGCGAGGACTTCCCGCTGCCCGAGACGCCCGTGACGACGGTCATCGTCCCCAGCTCGATCTCGACATCGACGTCCTTGAGGTTGTTCTCGGCGACGCCGTTCATCTTGATCGCACCGCGACCGGGCGACCTGCGCTTGGCGGGGATCTCGATGGCGCGGCGGCCCGACAGGTAGGCCGCCGTCAGCGAGTCGGGGCACTCGAGGACGGTCTCCGGCGTGCCCTGGCACACGATCTCGCCCCCGTGCTCGCCTGCCCCCGGGCCCATGTCGACGACGTAGTCGGCGGCGCGGATCGTCTCCTCGTCGTGCTCGACGACGAGCACGGTGTTGCCGAGGTCGCGCAGCCGCTCAAGCGTGCCGATCAGCCTCGCGTTGTCGCGCTGGTGCAGGCCGATGCTCGGCTCGTCCAAGACGTAGAGGACGCCCATCAGGCCGGCACCGATCTGAGTCGCCAGACGGATGCGCTGGGCCTCACCACCCGAGAGCGTCGCCGTGGCGCGCTCCAGAGTGAGGTA
>CAYHCN010000234.1:0-3805 GCA_964354945.1 uncultured Eubacteriales bacterium | reverse complement strand
CAAGTCAGGTGCACGAAGCGGCTTTTCTGCGGTTGAAGATCGGCAAGACCGTGCAGTTCGCGTTCCTGTCGCAGCACCTCGACGAGCTGACCGATCTGGGAAGCCAGCGAGTCCGAGACGTGCTGTCGCGCTACAAGACGCGCTACGAGATCGACGGCAAGGAGCTCACGCCCGCGCAGCTGCTCGAGCGTCTCGGCTTCGAGCCCGCGCACCTGAACGCCGCGGTCGACACGCTCTCCGGCGGGCAGAAGCGGCGCCTCCAGCTGATGCTCGTGCTGCTCGACCGGCCCAACGTACTCATCCTCGACGAGCCGGACAACGACCTCGATACCGACATGCTCGCGGCGGTGGAGAGCCTGCTCGACACGTGGCCGGGCACGCTGCTGCTCATCACCCACGACCGGCACCTGATGGAGCGCGTCACCGACGACCAGTTCGCGCTGCTCGACGGCAAGGTACGGCACGTGCCGGGCGGCATCGACGAGTACCTGCGGCTGCTGGAGCGGCGGGATTCGGTGCGGGTGGCGGCGAAAGCGGGCGCGGCACGCGCGGAGGTGGAGGCCACGGCGCCAGCGACGGCGGCCGAACCCGTCCCTCCCGCCCTCACCCGCGCGGAGGAGTACCGCCTGAAGAAGGAACTCGCGTCAACCGAGCGCAAGCTCGAGACGGCCACCGGAAAGGCCGACGCCGCCCGCCACGACCTGGAGAGCGTCGACCCCTCCGACTACGTCGCCATCCTCGACGCCCAGGCGCGCGTCCGCGATCTCGAGCAGCAGGTCCGCGACCTCGAAGACCAGTGGCTGCGGCTCACCGAGCGGCTGTCCTGACGGGGCTGCCCTCTCAGTGCGAGAACGGGCAAGCCCCCCTACCACTCCCACACCCACTCGCGCACCTCGGGCATGTCCTGCCCCACCCGCTCGATGTACTCGCGATGGTCGACGAGCTTGTCGCGGACGAACTGCTTCACGTACGCGCGTTTGTGCGCCAGCGCGGGGACGCGCTCGACGGCGTCGGCGAACAGGTGGAACCGATCGAGGTCGTTTCGCACCACCATGTCGAACGGGGTCGTGGTCGTCCCCTCTTCCTTGTAGCCGCGCACGTGGAGGTTGGCGTGGTTCGTCCGTCGGTAGGTGAGCCGGTGGATCAGCCACGGGTACCCGTGGTACGCGAAGATGATCGGCTTGTCGGCGGTGAAGATCTCGTCGAACTCCTTGTTCGGCAGGCCGTGAGGGTGCTCCTCGGCGGGCTGGAGCGTCATCAGGTCGACGACGTTCACGAAGCGGATCTTCAGCTCGGGCGCTTCCTTGCGCAGCAGGTCGACCGCAGCAAGGGTCTCGAGGGTCGGGACGTCACCCGCACAGGCCATGACCACATCGGGTTCCTCGCCGCGATCGGTGCTCGCCCACTCCCAGATCCCCAGACCCGCGGTGCAGTGCTTCAGCGCCGAGTCCATGTCGAGGAACTGCAGCGCGGGCTGCTTGCCGGCCACGATGACGTTCACGTAGTCCGTGCTTCGCAGGCAGTGATCTGCTACCGACAGCAGCGTGTTGGCGTCCGGCGGCAGGTACACGCGGATCACGTCGCCTCGCTTGTTGACGACGTTGTCGATGAAGCCGGGGTCCTGGTGCGAGAAGCCGTTGTGGTCCTGCCGCCACACGTGTGACGAGAGCAGGTAGTTCGCCGAGGAGATCGGCGCCCGCCACGGCACCTCGTTCTTGCTCACGTCGAGCCACTTCGCGTGCTGGTTGAACATCGAGTCCACGATGTGGACGAACGCTTCGTACGTGTTGAACAGGCCGTGCCGGCCAGTGAGCACGTACCCCTCGTGCCATCCCAGGCAGGTGTGCTCGGACAGCATCTCCATGACCCGGCCGTCAGGCGAGAGCTCGCCGCCGTCCGCGTCGGCAGGAAGATACTCGGCGAGCCACGTCTTCTTGCTCACCTCGAAGATGGCGTCGAGGCGGTTCGACGCGGTCTCGTCGGGTCCGAAGATGCGGAAGCGATCGCTGTTCGCGGCCATGATGTCGCGAAGGAACGCTCCCAGGACGCGTGTTGCCTCGGCGGTGGTGCGCCCTGGCTCGGGCACCGCGACCGCGTAGCCGGTGAAGTCGGGCATGTTCAGGTCGCGGCGGAGCAGGCCGCCGTTCGCGTGCGGGTTATCGCCGAGCCGCCGAGTCCCTGCCGGAGCGAGCTCGGTGATCTCGGCGCGCGGGGCGCCGTTGCCGTCGAACAACTCCTCGGGGCGATAGCCTCGCATCCACTCCTCGAGGATCCGCAGATGCTCGGGATTGTCGCGCACGTGGTCGATGGGCACCTGATGCGACCTCCACGTGCCTTCGACCTGGTGCCCGTCGACCATCTCGGGTCCCGTCCATCCCTTGGGAGTCTCGAGCACCACCATCGGCCACCGCCGAGAGACGCACGCGTTCTCGGCGCGGCACTCCTGCTGGATCCGCCGGATCTCGGCGAGTATCTCGTCGAGGGTCGCCGCCATCGCCTGATGCATCGCGGCCGGCTCGTCGCCTTCGACGAAGTAGGGCTTCCACCCGTATCCCGTAAGCAGTGCCTCAAGGTCGTCGCGCGGGATCCGAGCGAGCACCGTGGGGTTGGCGATCTTGTAGCCGTTGAGGTGAAGGATGGGCAGCACGGCCCCGTCGGTCACCGGGTTCAGGAACTTGTTGGAGTGCCATGAGGTGGCCAGTGGTCCCGTCTCGGCCTCTCCGTCGCCGACCACACAGGTCACGATGAGGTCGGGATTGTCGAACGCCGCCCCGAACGCGTGCGACAGCGAGTAGCCGAGCTCGCCTCCCTCGTGGATCGACCCGGGTATCTCGGCGGCCACGTGACTGGGTATCCCCCCGGGGAACGAGAACTGCTTGAACAGCCGCTGCATCCCCTCGGCGTCCCGCGACACCGCCGAGTAGCGCTCGCTGTAGGTGCCCTCGAGCCACGTGTTGGCGACGATCGCCGGCCCGCCGTGCCCCGGTCCGGTCACGAGGATCATGTCGAGGTCGTGGGCCTTGATGATGCGGTTGAGGTGCGCGTAGATGAAGTTCAGGCCGGGGGTGGTGCCCCAGTGACCGAGGAGCCGCGGCTTCACGTCGTCGGGGGTCAGCGGTCGGGCGAGCAGTGGGTTGTCGAGCAGGTAGATCTGCCCCACGGCGAGGTAGTTCGCGGCGCGCCAGTACGCGTCGATCCGATCGAGCTCGGTGGCCGAGAGCGGTCCGGGTCCGGTCATCGTGCGATCACTCCTCGTCACTGGTGGCGGTCACTGGTCGTGGTGGTCACTGGTCGTGGTTGCCGCGCTGCCGGCCGGCCGCACGCACTCGTACGTCTCGCGCGCGATCTCGCGCTCCTCGTCGGTGGGGATCACCAGCACGGCGACTTCGGCGTCGACCGGGCTGACGACCCGCTCGCCGGGCGTGGCGCCCGGAGTGGCGCCCGCGGTGGCGCCGGCCTCGCGATTCGCGGCCTCGTCGATCTCGATGCCGAGCCTCTCGAGTCCCGCGCAGATACACGCACGCACCTCGGCGTCGTGTTCCCCGATCCCCGCGGTGAACACCACTGCGTCCCCGCGCCCGAGCACCGCGTAGTACGCGCCGACGTACTTCTTGGCGCGGTAGCAGAACATCTCGACGGCGAGTTCCGCGTCCGCGTCCCCCGTCTCGGCCAGCCGATCCACCTCGCGCATGTCGCTCGCTCCCGACAGGCCGAGAAGGCCGCTCTCGAAGTTGAGCAGTCGGTGAACGGCCTCCCGCGACCGCCCGGTGATCTCGCCGAGGAGCATCGGTACCGCGGGGTCCAC
>CAYHCN010000233.1:0-3823 GCA_964354945.1 uncultured Eubacteriales bacterium | reverse complement strand
CTGCTCGAGAACGTCGTTGGTGGGGTTCATGATCCGCGAGTAGATGTTGCCGAACTCGCGAAGGCCGAACAGGTCGGCGGCGTGATCGGTGTCGCGGAAGTTGTAGGCGACGGTCTGGTAGATAGGGACGGCGCGAGCGCCGGTGGTGGGATCTGCAGCCGCACCGCCGTGGACGGCGATGGTGTCGAAGTGGCGCGGAGTGCTCATTGGTCTCGCCTCTCTCTTGTGATGTCGTCAGGGGGATGAAACCTCCCGTTAGGCCATCGGGCCTAAGGGTACCTATGGCCGCCCGGTCACGCACGCCGAAGCGCGCTCACCGGGCGAGGTCATCATCATGTCCATGACGGTCACAAGAGCTGACGACCACATGAGACCTGTCCGCACCTCCTCTCCTACCACGTGAGCTTCGTATCGAAGCCCAGTTCCTATAGATGCCTGTGAATAGAGCACCAGGTTCGACGGATTCTAGCCGCAGCCCCTAGTTCTGGCAACCGGGAAAGACGCATCGACCGGGTGCCCTTCTGGCCCAACGGGTATACCGGAACCTGGAAGGGGAAACCAGGGGCATGCCGGGTCCTGGCCCTGCAGCGATGTAGTTCAACCCAGCCGCCTCCAACTGCTGAGCCGGTCTGTTTCGTCACGCCCCGCAGACGACCCGTTGCCGGGTGGTTTGGAGGTCGCTGTGAACCGAGCAGTCGTGCGCTTCGCTCTGGCCGTCGCGGTGGTGGTGTCAACGGCGCTGGTAGTTGTGCCCTCGGCGTCGGGAGCGGCGATGGATCTGCTCACGCAGAAGATCATCGCCCAGAACGACCCCGTCATCGTCTTCGGAACCGCCCTCGAGTGGGCACAGCCCGACGTCTACGGCAACTACGCGGCGTGGCAGGTGCGCCTGAAGGACGCCGATGGCGCAGGCCCCGGCACTGCGCCTGGCGACTGGGATGTGTACGTATTCGACCTTCGGACCGGCACCAAGGAGCGCGCTTCGACGACCAGCACCGGGCAGCAACGTCGCCCCAGGCTCGCCGGCGAGTGGGTCGTGTACGAGGACAACCGCGCCGGCACCGGGTACTACGACATCTACGCGTACAACTTTGTCACGAACACCGAGAAGCTCGTCAGCGCTGCCGCTGACAGCCAGTATTCGCCCGACATCTCGGGCACGAAGGTCGTGTGGTACGACTGGCGGAATGGCTCTCCTGACGTGTATGCGAAGGACCTTGCGGGCGGCGGTGACGTGTTGGTCGCGGGAGGAGCAGGGACGCAGTACATGCCCGCGATCTCGGGCACCAAGGTCGCCTACGTCGATGAGGGCGAAGTGATGATCAAGGACGTAGCCTCGAGTGCGGTCACCACCGTGACCGACGACGCCTTCATTCAGCGCTATCCCGACATCGATGGCACGACCGTCGTCTACGAATCCGAGAACTCGGTCGGCGACTACGACATCATGCGGTACTTCACGCTGACCGGTCAGAAGATCAACCTGACCTCCCACTTCGACGGCGACTGCGTGGCCCCGTCGGTGTCCGGGACGAAGGTCGTCTTCACCAGCTACGCCGCTGGACCCGCGAACCCCGACCTCTACGCGTTCGACCAGTTCATCGGCGACGTGCCGTATCGGCTGACCGACTCGGCCGACCGAGAGGGCAACGCGCGCATATCGGGGGCGAATGTCGTCTGGACAGGTGACGGCACGCTCTCCGGCTACGAACTCGGCAACATCTACGCCGGTCGGCTCGTCTTCCCGAGCATCTCGTTCACCGCGCCGCCGACCGTGGTGTCGTACGGGTCTCGCATCACCGCCACCGGCACCATGACGGAGAACGGCATCCCGTTCGGCGGGCAGCCGCTCGGGTTGGCGTGGTCACTCGATGGAGTGGTCTGGACGAATCCGGGTGGCGCGAACACCGCCGCCGACGGCAAGTTCTCGATCGCATCGGCCAAGCTGGGCAAGACTACCAAGTTCAGACTCACCTACAGCGGTGACTACTCCGTGCCGCCGGTCGGTAGCGCGTTCATCACGCACTTTTCGGCGTACAGCGCTGTCAAGACGGTCGGAGTGCGAGCATACGTGGGCGCGCCAAGCACACCCTCGACGGTGAAGCACGGTGTAGCGTTCACCAGCCGAGGCGCACTCAAACCCCAGCACACGGTGGGTGCGACCGCGGGCTACATCTACTGCTACCGCAAGGAAAGCGGCAGGTGGAAGCTCCGCAAGACGGTGACCGCGAAGGGGTACTCGGACTACCGCTATACGGCCTCGATCAAGCTGCCGTCTGCCGGCTCGTGGAGGATGCGCTTCTACCACCCTGCCGACGCTTGGAACGTCGCAACCTATTCGGGGTGGAAGTACAAGTCGGTTCAGTGAGCCGATCTGGGCAGTGATCGTCTGAACGGCTGCAGGCCGCCTACGGGCGGCCTGCCCACTTCGGGGTGACTTCCGCGCGACCGTACGCGGTGATGGCGCCCCGCCGGAAGCGACCGTAAGCGCATAGTATCAGTGCGTTTACTGCGTTTTATCTCGGGTATCCTGTTGCCGTCGAAGAACGCCAGCTTCCGAGAGCGAGGAACCATGAGCTACTCGCCGTCCGTGGACACCACCATCGGTGGAACGCCCCACGTTCGTCTCAACCGCCTGTCCGAGGGCCTGCCCGGCACCGTCGTGGTCAAGATGGAGTCGCGCAACCCCGGTGGTTCGGTCAAAGACCGAATCGGTCTAACGATGATCGACGACGCCGAGCAGCGCGGCATCCTTACCCCGGGCGAATCGGTGATCATCGAGCCCACCAGCGGCAACACGGGCATAGCACTCGCGATGATCGGTGCCGCGCGCGGCTACCGCGTCATCCTGACCATGCCCGAATCGATGTCGATGGAGCGCCGCAAGCTCCTCAAGGCCTTCGGCGCGGAACTCGTGCTGACTCCTAAGGAGAAGGGCATGAAAGGCGCGGTCGAGGCGGCCGATGAGCTCGCCGATGCGACGCGGAACGCGTGGATCGCGGGACAGTTCGACAACCCCGCGAACCCCAAGAGCCACTACGAGACAACCGGTCCCGAGATCTGGGGTGCGCTCGGCGCCGACCGCATCGGCGCATTCGTCGCCGGTGTGGGCACCGGCGGCACGATCACCGGCACCGGGCGCTATCTCAAGGAGAAGGACCCCTCGATCAAGGCGGTCGTCGTCGAGCCCGCCGAGTCGCCGATCATCTCGCAGCGACGTGCCGGTGAGGACCTTACCCCCGGACCTCACCTCATTCAGGGCATCGGCGCCAACTTCATCCCCACCGTTCTCGATCTCGACATCATCGACGAGGTGCAGCACGTGAACGGCGACGAGGCCATCGCGACGGCCCGGCTCGCAGCTTCCGAGGAGGGCCTGCTCGTCGGCATCTCCAGCGGCGCGAACATCACCGCCGCTCTTCGGCTTGCCGCGCTACCCGCGTACGCGGGCAAGATCATCGTCACCGTGGCCCCGTCGACCGGTGAGCGCTACCTCACCACGAAGCTGTGGGAAGAGCTGGGCTGACATGCGCGTTCCCCAGCGACTCGACTACGCGCTGCGCGCGCTGGTCGCTCTGGCAACGTTGCCATCCGGGTCGGTGCGCTCGGGTGGTGCGCTCGCCGCGCGGCTCGGGCTCCCGTCGAGATTCGTGGAGCAGCAGCTGACCGCGCTGGCCGCCACCGGCACAGTGCGTAGCGTCCGTGGGCCCGGCGGTGGCTTTGCCTTGGGCGGGCCAGCCGAGCAGATCTCGATGCGAGACGTCGTGCTGGCGCTTCAGGGCGACGTGCTCGATGTGCCGCGTGTCACCGGCTCTGCAGTCGC
>CAYHCN010000232.1:0-3887 GCA_964354945.1 uncultured Eubacteriales bacterium | reverse complement strand
CGGCCAGCACCACGCCGAGCACGGTCGCGAGCGCCGACAGGCGAAGGCTTGCGAAGAACGGCTCCAGCACGCTTCGGGCGTTGATGCTCGAGCCGGCGACCCATCCGGGAACCCCGGGGATGGGGACCGCTGCTGCGTAGCGCACCTCACCCGTGACTGGGAAGACGAAGTGCCTCTCGCGAGAGGGGGTGCCAGCCATCGCCTGAGCGACGAACGGAAAGCGACCGAAACGCGCGCGCTGCGTCGCGAGCTTGGGGAACTCGTTCTGGTATACGAGCACTCCATTGGAGTCGCTGACGCCGCCTCCGACATTGGGGAGGCCGAGTGGCAGCGAGTCGTGCAGCTTCGCCACGTCGATGAACGTTGCGACGACCCCGCGCACCCCGCCCTTCGTGCCAGGAACGGCTGTCGTGACGTAGAAGCCCCGG
Organism: uncultured Eubacteriales bacterium; assembly: GCA_964354945.1. GTDB lineage: Bacteria > Actinomycetota > Coriobacteriia > Anaerosomatales > CAVXGS01 > CAVXGS01. The sequence continues at coordinate 3,459 of CAYHCN010000232.1, read as the reverse complement.
ACGCCGGCCAGGTCCTCTCCCGGACTGATCGATCCACGCCCCCGCCCCGCGAGGAGCGAGGCGAAGCCGGGGTGGCGCGATAGGTCAGCGCCCATCAGTTTGGTGTTGGTGGACGCCGTCACCGTCCCGCTCGCATTGGTAGTGAGCGCCCACGCGGCCGGGTAGGCCTTCGTCATCAACTCGAGCTTCTGGCGCGCAGTCGACGGCTTCACCCCGGGCTGGTAAATGTCCGCACCGACGAGGTCCATGGTCTTGCGGACCTCGGTGACCCAGACCTCGAAGGTCGCGGCGATGAGGCGAGCGGCGTCCGTCCTGCGGTCGATCGCATCGTTGACGCGCGTCTGGTAGCGGTTCACGTACGTCCACGCGGTGATCGTGACGAAAGGCACGATGAGAATCAGGCACAGGAGCGCCAGCTTCTGCCCGATGCTCAATCGAACGCGCACGCACGCCCCCCGACCGAGGTACTGCGGTACGACAGTCTCGGCCTTGCCCCGAGTGGGGCCGCCCGTCGCAGTCAGTGCTTCCCGTCGCACGGGTACCAATCACGTATCTACCCCCGATGTCAGGAGTTGCCATGCAGCGCCCACCCCAGGTGGATCCGAAGTCACTCGCCGACTACCTGGACATGATGTCGCGGGCGATCTTTTCGGCAGGGTTGAGCTGGAAGGTCATCGAAGCCAAGTGGCCCGGGACCCGCATCGCGTTCGACGGGTTCGATCCCGAAACGGTCGCGGCGTACAACCCCGACGACATCGAGCGGCTGATGTTGGACCCGGGCGTGGTACACAACCGCAAGAAGATCGAGGCCGTCGTGGCGAACGCCGGCGAGCTCATCGTGACCGACCGCGATTTCGGCGGAATCGAGAAGTACCTCGGCTCGTTCGAGACGAACGAAGACCTGGTGAAGGACCTCCACAAGCGGTTCAAGTTCATGGGCGAGTTCGCTGCGCACTACTTCCTGTTCGGCGTGAAGTTCAACGAGGACGTGCAGGAGAAGTGGGCCATGGAACAGGCCGAGAAGATGCGCGAGAAGGGCTGAGGCAGCCATGGCAGGACCGGCGGGTGACGCAGTTGAGGTCAAGATCACTGAGATCGTCGGCAGCGGGGAATGCCCGCTCGCGCTGAGGGTGGGACAGACGTGGACGGTATGTGACGGCTTCGTACCGCAGGGCATGTGCGCTGCGGCGTGGAACTCGATCCAGCCTTATGTCGTGGCGCTGCGCTACGGCGGAGCGATGCCGTGGAGCGGGGAGCGGCTCATGGACGCGTGCTGCCCTGACGCCGCGAACCCCGTCGTGTTCCGGCTGACGATCATCGAGGGGTAGCAGCCACCTGGAGCAGCGCCCAGGGCGCGACCAGCGGTACCCGGAACGCCACACCCGAGCCCTTGACCCCTGGGCGCCACACGTTGACCTGCAGATGAGGTCGTCGGCCGAGCCTCCCGAACCGGTGATGCGGTTCATGCGCTCCGAGCTTGCCGCGCCAGCCCATGGCCGTCTATGCGGCGCCGGGGAGGCGGCCGCCTGTCGAGGAGACGATCACCGACCGTCCCGTCACGGACTCCAACGGCTCGGTGTTCGCCGAGTGGCGGAGATCGTCCTGCGTGATTCCCGGCACATCGACTTCGATGTAGACGACTGACTCCGTCCACGCGACGTAGACGATCTGCGGCCAGATCCCCGCGGGCGTCTCGGTCGCGATGCTGTCGCACAGCCGCAGCATCGATGAGAGCCACTTCCCCTTGCGCTTGTCCTCCGGTCCCAACCGCGACCAGGCGTCGAAGCCCACGTGTGGCAGGGACTCCCACGAGGACTGAACGACAGCGGTAGCCAAGAGCCAGTCCTGGTAGTTGAGGTTGTCAGGCCACTCCCACGGCTCAAGCTGATGGGAGTCGCGGGAGCGGCGCAGTAGTTCGACCGCCGCGTCGAGGACATCGGCCTCGCGCTGGCCGAGTTCGTGCAGAGGCTGCATTGACTCAAAGAGCGTTCGGCACGTGCCAGGCGTCGACATGCCGCTCCTTCCAATCCGACGTCGACTAGGGCTGCAGGAGCGCCTCAGCGCCACGCGCATATCGTCGCTTCAGCAGGCGAGCACAGCCAGTAGGTTGGAGCGGAAGCAACACACGTTTTGCGGCGGTGACAAGCGGCGTTCAGGAGCCGAGAAGGGAGCGACCGGCCGGGAAGCTGCCCCCCGGCCGGTCGAAGCCCCATCGACAGCCTTGCTGACCGGCTCGCCGAGACTAGTGCGTGAGCATCCGCGTCAGTCGATGCAGGCTGCCGCGGGCGGTGGCAGAGTCGGCCGCGCGCCCTGGCAGGGCTGGCGCTGCTTCGAAGTCGTCGAAGATGCGGCCGACGTAGCCGCCGCCGACGGATTCGACGCTCGCTTGGATGCCATAGCCGTGCAGGCCCTTCGTTGGATCGGCCGTGAGCAGCATGAACGAGCGGAAGCGGTTCTCGTCGGCTGCGGGCGCAAGGCCGAGGGCATTCAGCGGCGGGTCACTCGGCACGCGATACGTGTTGCCGATCGTCGCTGCCTCTACGTAGTTGACGCCGTTGATGGCGTAGCGCTCGTACACATGGGAGTGTCCGTAGCTGAGACCGTCGACCCCGTGCATCTCGAGAAGCGGCTTGACGTCACGCTGCAGGTAGTCGGTTGACGACGGATAGGTCGTCTTGCCGTCGGCGCCCGCTACCGGCTCGGTGTACGCGATATCGGTCTCGTGACCGCGTCCGTACATGTGCCAGTGCTCTGTAATCCAAGTGTACGGAGCCGACTTCGAAGTCTTGAGGTCGCGAGTGAGCCAGCTGTGCTGGGCGCTGCCTGCCTTGATGTCATCGAACATCGGCCAACCCGGTGCCTGGTCGGCCGGCCACGCGAACCAGCGCAGCACGCTCAGCGAGACAATATGCATCGCGCCGAAGTCGACCGAGTACCAGTGCTTGCCGTTGGCTGCGTACTGCTGCGTCGGATAGAGCGTCCGGAACAGCTGCATGTAGATGGACATCTTCATGGCGTCGCGCGGGTTCGCGGACTTGACGTTGAGAACGCTCTGGTCGTCGATCTCATGATTGCCCGGCGACGGGTAGATCGGCATGTACTGCATGAGCCGGGCGCCATCGGCAGTCTGCTGCATAACGTTGAACCATCGAAGGCTGCTGGGCTCTGTCGTCCCCTGCACGTCGAACCACTCGCCGGACTTGTAGGGCGTGTTCTGCAGGTCGCCGTTGTACACGATGAAGTCCGCATGCTGCTGGCCCGCGAGCTTCACAGTAGAGGGGATCTGGTTCTTGAGCTGCAGGTCCGACAGCAGCACGAAGCTCACTGGCCGCCGGCGCGTGGGCGCCGTCTTGAGGTCGTAGCCCGCGCCCACCTGCAGCGCCCCTCCCTGCTTGGTGACCACGGGGTAGTAGTAACGCTTGCCCGGCGCAAGACCGGACAGGTGGGCGATCTGCTGGT
>CAYHCN010000231.1:0-3900 GCA_964354945.1 uncultured Eubacteriales bacterium | reverse complement strand
TTTCGTGCGCACTGGAGGGTGGGTCGCTCTCGGCGTGGGCGGCGCGCTGGTGGTCGCAACCGCGGCAGGGTACTGGGCTGCCACCGGCGGCATCGACGACTCTAGAGCCGAGCCTTCGTGGCTCGCCAAGCCGCCGATCGCCCACAGGGGACTGCACAGCGGGGATTCACGCGTTCCCGAGAACTCGCTGGCAGCGTTTCGGGCAGCGGCGGACGCCGGCTATGCGATCGAGCTCGACGTCCAGATCACGTCGGACGGTCAGCTCGTCGTCCTTCACGACGAGGACCTCGAGCGAATGACCGGCGTGAAAGGGCTCGTCTCCGAGAAGCCCGCGGCCGAGGTGACCAAGCTTCGCCTGCTCGACTCGACCGAAACGGTCCCCGCCCTCGCCGACGTCATGGACGCCGTGGACGGCCGAGTGCCCGTCTACGTCGAGGTCAAGAACCCCGGCGCGGTGGGAGCGCTCGAGGAGGCGGTCGCCGCCGAACTCGCGGGCACAAGGCAACCCGTCGCGGTCCTGTCCTTCAACCCCTTCTCGCTCGCGCGAATTGCCGAGAAGGCCCCGGCCGTCCCCCGCGGGCAGCTGTCGGGGCCGTTCAAGGGCGGCCAGCTCGAGTGGTGGAAGAAGCTCCTGCTCGGCAACCTGCTGCTCAACTGGAAGAGCAGACCCGACTTCATCGCATACCAGCTGGAGGGATTGCCGTCGGCGGGCGTCTCACTCCAGAAGCGTCGCGGCCGGCCGTTGGTCGTGTGGACCGCGGATACGCCCGAGGAGTACGACCGCGCGAAGGCGCTCGGTGACAATGTCATCTTCGAGCTCGCGGCGCGCCCGAATCAGTGACTGGGCAGCACGCGGTGGGTCGAGAGGGCGAGGAGCCGAGCGCGTGACCGTACAGACTGCCGTCGAAGGAGGCCGCTACGTGCCTGAAGGATCAGTAGGTGGAGAGGGCGCTGTGACGACCTCAGCAGTGCGCCTACCTGCGTCACTGCTGTCAACTGCTGGCCAAGCCGTCGGGTACTATCCCTGAGGGGTGTGGCGCCTCCCGCTTTCGCGCCATCCACGAAATACCGGGGCCAAGAGGATCAAGGCGAGGACCCACATCGCAATCTCACGCCTGTCCGGCCGTGCCCCCCATCCGGAGGCGGAAGCAGCGCCAGGCGCTTGGTAGTTCGAGCTTGCTGATTCCATTGCCCTCATTGCAGGCTCCTCACTCTGTCGAGCATCTCTTCAGCGGGTGTTTGGTCGCTCGCTGCCCCACGGTTGCTGGCAGGGGCAAGAGCCGCTTGCCGCAGCTCCACGAGTGAACGGCGTAGGGCGGAGAAGCGGCTGTCCGCCAGTTCCGACCCGAGGGTTTGCCACTCCCAGCGTGGGACTACCTGTTTCATAGCCTGCGAAGACCCTTCGCCCGCGTCTCTGGTCGACGAGCGCACGTCGACCAGATAGAGCACTGGGACTCGCTCGTCCCAATCTCGTAGGCTTCCCCCGGCGTCGCGTAGAGACTGAGGCTTGTCCGTTTCCCCTCGGACATCTGATCCTTCAGCTGCGAGGCGTCCATGTCGAGAGTCGCCATCGTGGCTCCCCTTCCTAGGCGAGCGCCTTTGCCTTGAGCGAATCGAACTCCGCTTGCGAGATTGCACCGCTGTCGAGAAGCGAATGGGCCTTGGCGATGTCGTCGACGGCGTTGCCGCCGGTCGTTCTGGCCTGGCTCGCCTGCATCGCCGCCATGTCCCGCTGATCCTGCTCGGTGTTCTTGGGGCGCGCGATCATGTAGATCAGGATGCCGAGGAACGGGATGAGGAAGATGAGCAGAATCCAGCCTGCCTTGCCCCACCCGCTGAGGTTCTCCCGGTGGAAGATGTCCGCGAATACTCGGATGAACATCCAGATGACCATGAAGAACAGATAGAACATGAACATGTACCAGAAGAACGTCCAAAGCGGTGTGGCGCTCTGCATCAGTGCCCCTCTTCCCTCGGCGAATCCCCCCGACCCAAGGGTCGGCCCGGGATTTCACTCACGTTTGCCCTCGCCCTAATGGCGTCCACAGTGAAGGCTAGTCCCTCACCCGATCGCTGTGACCTCGAGAAACTACGAGCCGTGCTGCCGAGAAACTACTTGTTGACCAGGCGGGAGTCCCCCTTCGCTCATTGTTGTCAGCTTCTGTGGGTTGCGGGTGAACAGACCGTCTCCCGCGAGCGGCCGCGCCCCTACCTCACGCACAGGGACGACCACGACGGCCTTCCGTTCGCGTTCGTACAGTAGGTCGCGACCTACAATCTGACAGTTGTGAGTCGCCGCTGGCCTGACTACTGACCTGCTGGACCTGCCCCAGCCGACGAGTCCGCCTGTTCGGACGCGCCCGCCCGCCGGAGAAGGAAGTACGAGACGCCGAGCGCGAGGGTGATCGCGGCGAGCGCGAGAAGCGTGAGCGGCTTGTACGCCTTCGGATCGAGCAGAATGAACTTCCGGGCCAATGCAATCATGGCCACGAGCATCACGACCTCGGCGTGGATGACGTGCTTGCGGAAGTAGATCTCGACCGTCTCCACGAGTTCGAGCGCGATGAGCACCGTCAGGAACACGCCGAAGATGTCGAGTAGCTGGGCCTCCGTCATCCAAGCTGCGCTGGCCTCGACAGCAAACCGTCCGGGCAGCATCACGAGTACCAACTCTACGACGGCTATTGAGACCACGACAGCCATCAGCACTAGCAGCACGCCCGCGACGAAGCGCTTGAAGCGTCCCGTTAGACGCAGCAGGAGATGGGTCTCAGTTGTTGCTACCGTGGCCACACGTTCACTCCCTCCTGCAGCTGGTGCACAGCGCTGAGGCGTCCGCAGTGAAAGCCTGCACTCTGCGGCTACATACCACCGGCGCTCACACTGGCTTGATGCTCCACGACTAGGGGTCGAACATGTCCCAGTGCTGGGCGCGGTTGGCGCCAGAGGCCCGTCCTTCTCTTGCAGCCTCCCCCGACACCTATGCGGCCTCCTCCTCGCCTATCGCCCCGCCTCCGCGGAACGGTCGTTTGCCGCTGCTGATGAGGTAGCTCAGCCCAAGCGTGCTGTCCGAGGACTCCAGGGCGAGTCGCACGATCATGGTCATCGGGACCGAGAGGATCGCGCCGATAGGGCCGAGGATGAAGCCCCAGAACATGAGCGAGCCGAACACGACGGCCGGAGAGAGGTCCGTGCCCTCGCCCATCTGCTTCGGCAGAAGCACGTTTTGGATCCCGCCGTTGATGACGATGAACGCGATTACGACGATGAGCGCCTGCGTGGGGCCGAGTGCGAGCAGCGCCATGAGCGCCGGGCCGACGAGCGAGAGCAGGAAGCCGATGCTCGGGATGAAGCCGAACAGGAACGAGAGCGCCCCCCAAAGGACCGCGTAGGGGACGCCCATGACGACCAGTAGCAGCGTATTCACCACCGCTACGAGGAAGTTCACCCAAGTAGTGACAACAACATAGTTGCGGACGTTGCCGACGAAGCGATCCACTGGGTCCCGGCGCGCCGGAAGGGCGATGGCCCTGAGCTTCTTGGGCATGCTGGTGGACTCGGCCAGGAAGAACACCGCGAGCGCCAGCATGAACCCGAAGTTCGCAAACCCACTCACCAGCCATGCCGCTGCTTGAGCCACGCCCTTGGCGATGGAGCTCGTGTTGGTGGTCGAGCTCGCCTCGACCGACGCCCGATCGATCCCGAACTTGCCGAGCACGTCCGCGATCTGCTTCTGAATCTCAGCGAACTCCTTCTGGTACTGCGGCAGACTCTGGATGAACTGGTTGAGCGAGGCCGTAAGCACCAGCAGAAGCGTGCCGATGGCCACGAGCGTGGCTATCACCGTGATCAGGAAGGCGAGGATCGGCTTCATGCCCCGGCGGATGAGCCAGTTCTGCA
>CAYHCN010000230.1:0-3905 GCA_964354945.1 uncultured Eubacteriales bacterium | reverse complement strand
CTGCTGGCCGTGTTCGAGGACCTCTCGAAAGGAGCGACGTGAGCGACGAGCTGCTGACCGCCGACACCGCGGTCGCCGCCGACGAGTCGTCGCCGCCCGGCCGGCCTACCGTGTGCCACGTCACCTCGGCGCACCAGCCGCTCGACAGCCGGGTGCTGTACCACGAGTGCCGCTCGCTCGCGACCTGCTACCGGACCGTGCTCGTGTGCCGCGACGACAGTCCCTCCCGCGAGGTCGAGGGTGTGGAGATCGCCACCGTCCCCAAGGCGAAGGGTCGTATCCGTCGCTTCCTCGGCCGGCACGAGCTCATCAAGGTCGCCGAGGACCTCGACGCCGATCTGTATCACTTCCACGACCCCGAGCTCATGGAGCCGATGCTCGACTTGGGCCGGCGCATCGGTAGGCCGATCGTCTACGACGTCCACGAAGACTACCCGAGCGCGATGGACCAGAAGGCGTGGATCCCTTCGCCTCTGCGCCCCGTTGCGGCCCGGTGGGCCGACCGCACTGAGCACCGCTGTGCGCCTCACTACGCAGCGATCGTGGTCGCAGACACGGCCCTGCGCGAGCGGTTCGCGCCGCTTGCCGACGACGTCGTGCAGCTCGACAACTACCCGCCGCTCGGCGTTCTCGGCGAGGCGCTGCCCCGACCCGACGGACCGCCGACGATGGTCTACATCGGGTCGGTGTCCGAGATGCGAGGGTTCAACGAGATGGTGGGCGTCCTTCGCGGGCTGCACGCGACACGCCCGGACGCACGGCTGGTCGTCTACGGCCGCCCCACCGAGGAGGTCGCGCCGCAGCTCGACGGCATCACCGCGGACTTCCCCGAGGGCGCGCTCGAGTTCCGCGGACCGATTCCCTACGGCCGGCTGCGCGAAGCGCTTGCCGAGGCGACCGTGGGGCTGTCGCTGCTCCGTCCGCACCCCAAGTACGAGAAGAACGTCTCGATGAAGGTGTTCGACTACATGGCTCTTGGCGTGCCGTGGGTCGCCAGTGACTTCGCGCCGCTTCGTACCGCAACGCAAGAGGAGGGCGGTGTGCTCGTGCCGCCTGGCGACGTCGATGCGGCGACCGCAGCAGTCCTCGGCATCATCGGCGACGAGGAGCACGCGAGTGCGCTCTCGGCAGCGGGCCGCGCGGCAATCGAGTCGCGGCTGAACTGGGAGCTCGTGGAGCCCCGGCTCTTCGCGCTGTACGAGCGGCTGCTCTATACCCACGAGCGCTGACGCCGCAGTCTCGGGGCGACGATGTGGTCGAAGCGAGGGGAGTGGTTCCGGGCATGCGGCTCACGAAGTAACGCGACGCACACGCCTTCGTCACCCTCGGCCGCGAACGCTAGAATGACGAGACCCATTCGTTGCCCGAGCTTTCGTCTCGACGTGTGAGGAGTCACCCATGCTCGACGGCCAGGCCGTCCTTGTTACCGGAGGCACCGGTTCCTTCGGCAAGCAGTTCATCCACACCGTGCTCGAGCGGTATCCGGGAGTGAAGCGGGTCGTCGTGTACTCCCGCGACGAGCTCAAGCAGTTCGAGATGCAGCAGGCGTTCCCCCACGACCGCTACCCGCAGTTGCGGTTCTTCATCGGCGACGTCCGCGACGGCGACCGCCTCCACCGCGCCATGGAGGACATCGACGTCGTGATCCACGCCGCGGCGCTCAAGCAGGTGCCGGTGTGCGAGTACAACCCCTTCGAGGCCATCAAGACCAACATCCTGGGCGCCCAGAACGTGATCGAGGCCGCGATCGACCGCGGCGTCAAGCGGGTGGTGGCCCTGTCCACCGACAAGGCCGCCGGGCCGATCAACCTGTACGGCGCGACCAAGCTCGCGAGCGACAAGCTGTTCGTGGCCGCGAACAACTTCCGCGGCCACCACGACATCCGCTTCTCGGTCGTGCGCTACGGCAACGTCGTCGGCAGCCGCGGCAGCGTCATCCCGTTCTTCCTGAACCAGCGGCAGTCAGGGCATCTCCCCATAACCGACGCACAGATGACGCGCTTCAACATCACCCTCGAAGAGGGCGTCGATCTCGTGCTGATGGCGCTCGACCAGATGTGGGGCGGAGAGATCTTCGTCCCCAAGATCCCGTCGTACCGGATCACCGACGTCGCCGAGGCACTCGCGCCGGGTGTCGAGACGCGGGTCGTGGGCATCCGCCCCGGCGAGAAGCTCCACGAGGAGATGATCACCGAGACCGACGCGCTCTCGACGGTGGAGTTCGACGACTACTTCGTGATACTTCCTGCCACGCCGCTGTGGGATGTCGACGAGTTTGCGGCGAAGTTCAACGGCCGGATGTGCGAGCCGGGCTTCCGCTACTCGAGCGGGGCGAACACGGAGTGGCTCACCGTAGAGGACATCCGTCGGCTCGTGACCGAGCACGTCGACCCGTCGTTCTCGGTGTAGGCGACACATGATCCCGTACGGCAGACAGTCGATAGACGACGACGATATCGCCGCAGTCGTCGAAGCCCTGCGCTCCGACTTCATCACCCAAGGCCCCGCGATCGAGGAGTTCGAGCGCACGGTCGCCGAGTACTGCGGGGTCAAGCACGCGGTCGCGGTCTCGAACGGCACGGCTGCGCTCCACGTCGCGGTTCTGGCAGCGGGGCTGCGAGCGGGCGAGCGGCTGTGGACCTCGCCCATCACGTTCGTCGCATCGGCGAACTGCGCCCGATACGTGGGCGCCGACGTCGACTTCGTCGACATCGACCCCGACACCCTGAACCTGGATCCCGTCGCACTCGCCGAGAAGCTCGAGCGGGCGGCCGCGGAGGGCACCCTGCCAAAGGTCGTCATCCCGGTGCACTTCGGCGGGCAGTCCTGCGACATGGACCGCATCTCGGAGCTCGCCGAGCGCTACGGCTTCACGGTGATCGAGGACGCGTCGCACGCTATCGGCGGTTCGTGGAACGGGGACAAGGTCGGGTCGTGCGCCCGCTCGTGGATGACAACGTTCAGCTTCCACCCCGTCAAGATCGTCACGACCGCCGAGGGCGGGATGGTCACGACCAACGACGAGGACATCGCCGAGCGACTGAAGCTGTTCCGGACCCACGGCGTAACCCGCGACACCTCACTGATGCGCAACCCGTCCGAGGGCGGCTGGTACTACGAGCAGGTCGAGCTCGGCTACAACTACCGGCTCACCGACATCCAGGCGGCGCTCGGCACCAGCCAGATGCGCCGCATCGATGGCTTCGTAGAGCGGCGCAACGAGCTGGCTGCCCGCTACGCGGAGCTGCTTTCCGGGCTGCCGCTCGACGTGCAGCAGGTGCTGCCCGCGGCACACTCCGCCTACCACCTGTTCGTCGTCCGCCTGCGTGACGAATCCGCTGCGTCACGGCGCGAGTTCTTCGACCGTCTACGCGAGGCGGGGATCGGCGCGAACGTTCACTACATCCCGGTGCATCTGCAGCCGTACTACCGCGACCTCGGGTTCGGTCCCGGGGACTTCCCCGTGGCAGAAGCGTACTACCGCCGTGCCGTCACCCTGCCGCTCTATCCCGCGATGACCGATGCCGACCAGGACGCCGTCGTCGCCGCAGTCCGCGGCGCGCTCGGCTAGCGGGATACCGACGTGCGCGTAGCCATCCGCGTCGACGCGTCGGTCTCCATCGGCACCGGGCACCTCGCCCGCTGCCTCACGCTGGCGCAGTGCCTGTCTCGCCGAGGACACGAGGTCACACTGGTCTCTCGCGACCTACCCGGCAGCGGACTCGACGCGATCCCTGCTCCTGTCTCGGTCGAGCGGCTGTCCGTTGCGTGGCCCCAAGGCGTCGTGGAGGCGCTGATGAGTGACGAGGTCCAGGCCGCCGATATGGGCGCAACCCGCACCGCCGCCGGCGGTGAGGTCGACTGGGTCGTGGTCGACAGCTACGGGCTCTCCGACGAGTGGGAGC
>CAYHCN010000229.1:0-3927 GCA_964354945.1 uncultured Eubacteriales bacterium | reverse complement strand
CCCCACCGGGCGAACATCTCGCGAGAGGCCGGGCACGAACACCCGCGCCGCACCGCACGACCGAGGAGATCACATGGCCCTGTCCATCGGCATCGTCGGCCTGCCGAATGTCGGCAAGTCGACGCTGTTCACCGCCGTGACCCGCAGCGTGGTCGATGCAGCCAACTATCCGTTCGCGACCATCGAGCCAAACGTCGGCGTGGTCGCGGTGCCCGACACGCGCCTCGACAAGCTCGCCGAGATGGTCAATCCCGAACGCATCGTCCCCGCGACCGTCGAGTTCGTGGACATCGCCGGGCTCGTCCGGGGCGCCAACGAGGGCGAGGGTCTCGGCAACCAGTTCCTGGCGAACATCCGGGAATGCGATGCGATCGCCGAGGTGGTCCGGTTCTTCGGCGACGAGAACGTCATCCACGTCGAGGGAAAGGTCGATCCCGAGAGCGACGTCGACACCATCAAGACCGAACTCGTGCTGGCCGATCTGGGGACGATCGACCGCGCGCTGCCCCGCCTGGAGAAGGACGCCAAGCGCGACGCCGCGGTGGCCGCGAAGGTCGAGACGGTCACGCGGCTCCGGGGCTGGATGGACCAGGGGCACCGCGCTCGCACGATGGAGATGACCGACGACGAGCGCGCCGCGTTGCGGGACCTGCACCTGCTGACGATGAAGCCGATGCTCTACGTCGCGAACGTCGACGAGGCCCAGGCAGGCGTGGATCTTCCCGAGGTCGACGGGGTCAAGCCGATTCCGATCTCGGCGAGGATCGAGGCGGAGCTCGCCGACCTCGAGCCCGAGGAAGCGTCGGAGTACCTCGCCGAGATCGGGCTCGCCGAGCCTGGTCTCAACACGCTGATCCGCGCAGCGTACGGCCTGCTCGGCCTGCAGAGCTACTTCACCGTAGGTCCCAAGGAAGCCCGCGCATGGACCGTTCGCGTGGGGGCGACCACTCCCGAGGCGGCCGGCGTGATCCATACGGACTTCGAGCGCGGCTTCATCAAGGCCGAGGTCATCTCGTACGACGACTACGTTGAGTACGGTGGGGAGCCGGGCTCGAAGGCCGCGGGCAAGATGCGGCTCGAGGGCAAGGAGTACATCGTCAAGGACGGGGACGTCGTCCACTTCAAGTTCAACGTGTAGCGGGAGGCCGCATGGTCACCGCTCTCGTCGCCACGCTCGGCGCCACACTGTTCGGGGCCGCTGACTTTCTCGGCGGGCTGGCGGCACGAAAGGCGCCCGCCCTCGCGGTGACGATCACCTCGCAGGCCACCGGCTTCGTGGTGCTCGTTATCGGGTCGCTGATCGTGGGGTGGTCGGGCGACATGCGCCCGCCACTGCTGTGGGGCGTCGCGGCAGGCGTGTGCGGCGGTATCGGTGTGCTGTCGTTGTACGCCGGCCTTGCGACGGGTCGGATGAGCGTGGTCGCCCCCGTCACTGCGGCGCTCTCCGGCTCCATCCCCGCAATCGTCGACTTCGCGGGCGGGACAACGGTCGGGCCGTACGCACTTGCGGGCATCGTGCTCGCGTTCGTTGCGATCGTGATCGTGAGCGTGAGCGGGCACGACCAGACCGCCGAGAACGCGTGGCGCGCCCTCGTGTTCGCGCTGATCGCGGGCGTCGGATTCGCGGGCTCGATCCTGAGCTACTCGCAGACGCCTCAGACGAGCGGGCTGTGGCCCCTCGCCGTCGCCCGCGTGACCGCCGTCGTGATGCTTGCAGTCGCGGCGCTCGTGGCGCGCAGGTCATTGGTCGTGCGGGGGGATGGGCGGCGGATCGCCATCTACGCAGGCGCGATCGACGCTGCGGCCAACACCGCGGTGGTCACCGCACTACGCATCGGGCCGATCGCAGTCGCCAGCGTGCTCGCAGCGCTCTACCCCGTCGGCACCGTCCTACTCGCGCGCTTCGTGCTCCACGAGCACGTCCGCGGCTGGCAGCGCGTCGGGATCGTCCTCGCGCTCGTCGCGGTCGTGCTCACCGCGATCCCGTAGCGCTAGTACCACGCGGCCTTCGCGAGCATCCGGTCGACGTAGGGCGGCGTGGAGCTGTCGATGCCGATCACGGTGAACCCGTACAGGCTCGGCCGCCGAGACGTGATCCACCACCGGTTCGGAGCGGGCAGCTTCCGGCCGTCGAGCAGCACGAGCGGCTGCTTTGTTCGCGCGGCGTGTGCGGCGGCGACGATCGCGATCGTGGGCTGGCTCGAGGTCGCCACGACGGGCCTGGTCTTGCCGCCGACGGTCCGGTTCACGTACGCGTTGTTCCACCAGCCGCTGCCCTTGGAGATCGTCTGTACGACCGAGGAGGCCGGGAGCAGCGATCTGGTCGCTGAGCCTACGACGAGGGCGGTGGGCGTCGTCGCAAGCGACACACCGGCGAGCGAGGTGCCCCACTCTCCTGTGATGACGAGCGGTGCTCGGTTGCGTCCCGCCCACGTGGACGCAGCGATCTGCTCGACTTGAGACGTCTTCGTGGCCAGGGCGATTCGCGTGGCGCCGGGGAAGTAGCGTCCGGCGACCAGCGCGGCAGCTTGGGCCGAGGTGGTGGCTTCGACCCGCTCGGCGACGGCACCCGGCGCAGCAGTGGCAAGCGCGGATGCCGCGACCGTGGCGTCAAGAGCCGACTCGGGAGCTAGAACGACGATCCGAGCCGGCCGTAGCCGTGCGATCTCGGCGGCGGTGACGGCGGGCAGCGTCGAGCGCCGCGCGTACAGCAGCGGCGCGCCGAGCTTGGCGGCGAGCGGTGCGGCGCATACGGCGGCCCGGGGGTCATCCGCGGACGCGAGGATGACCGCGGCCGCAGAGGTCGGGTTCAGCGAGCGCGATGAGGTCACTGCGACCGCCTCGGCGGAGGCACCGCCGATGCGCGGGTACAGGCGAGCGGGACGGTCGGTAGTGACCCAGCGACCGATGCCGTCGGCGATGCCGTAGGCGATCCGCCGGCGGAAGGACGACTGCTTCAACAGGTACGCGTCCGACGGGCTGGTGATGAACGCCCCTTCGACGAGCACCGCCGGCATGTTCGACCACCGCAGCACGTAGAAGTCGGCCTTCTGGGCGCCACGGTTGCGCAGCCCGGTGCGCTTGACGACCGCTGCGTTGACGAGTCCTGCGAGCCGAACGCCTGCCGGATCTCGTGAGGTTCCGAAGCTCTCGGTGCCCCGGGCCGCTCGGCTGGCCGCACCGTTGTTATGGATCGAAACGTAGAGGTCGGCGTCGGCGGCGTTGGCCCGATCGACCTTGCCCTGCAGTTCGTCCTTGGGGATCGAGTTGTAGATGCCTCGATGGCCGTCCTTGGCGTACGAGTACGACTGCGTCGCGTCGCTCCAGTTCCAGGTGGGAATGTCACGAAGCTCGACATCGTAGTCCGACGTCCGGACCATGACGACGCGGTATCCCCGGGCGAGCAGGATGCGCCGAAGCTCGGCGGCGATCTGGAAGTTGACGATCTTCTCTTTGAGCCCGTTGGCGTTGGCGTTCGAGTAGGGGCCACCATGACCCGGATCGATGGCGATGAGCGGCGCCCTGCCTGCCGCAGGCGCGTGACCGGGTTGGGCCATCGCTACGGTAGAGATGGCGAGCAGCACGGCGAACAGCGCGGCCAAAGCGTGTCGTGAGCGCACGATGCGACCCTTTCGGCGAGCGGACATGGAGGCGCTCTGGGCGCCCCACTTCTATAGACGGCGCGCGAGCAGGTGGACTTGAGGACTGCGTGTGACTGGTATCACCCCGTGCAGCAAGCTTCGCGCCCTGTTCTCGCGGCGCCCGAGCCGTCAGTCGAGGCTGCCGCGCACCGTGAGCTGGTGAACGACCTGACGCGTCTCCTCGGCGCCGGGCGACTCGGACACCTCCATCGCGAACGCCTGGAGTACGAGCTGGACGCCGACGATCAGCGGCAGGACGGCGATCATCACCGTCCCTGTGGTCGCG